>NZ_QCZL01000007.1:0-172804 GCF_003634395.1 Yersinia sp. IP36721 | reverse complement strand
TCCTGCAGCGGAGCAGGGATGATGATTTTTCTGATTGATCACTGTTCACACCCAACTCACCGCCATTTGCCCAGAATTTACCCGCGAGGCTCTGGTCATAGAAATTGACCTTAATATCCCGGTACTAAGGGTCGTACGTGTGGTGAACAGGATCGTGGCAAATCGCGGATATCCACTGAAAATGCGGATGGATAACGGCCCGGATCTGATATCACTGATGCTGGCGCAGTGTGCTGAAGACCATGGCGTGATGCTGGAATTTATTAAGCCGACGCAGAATGCGTTTATCGAAAGGTTTAACCGGACGTACCGGACAGACACTGGATTTTTATCTGTTCAAAACACTGAATGAGGCACGGGAGATCACAGTGCGCTGGCTGAATGAATACAACAACGAGCTGCCTCATGAATCCCTGAATAACCAGACACCGGAAGAATACCTGTTGATGGCTGAAAAACTGGAAGTCTCAAAAAGTGTGCGAAACTAAAATGGGTGTGCTTTCACAAGTACCGACAGAGTCCAGTTAATTCTCTCTTACAACATTCGCTACAAATAAACGGGAAGCATATCTGGATTTACATGGAGATACGGTGAGAGCTTTAATACTTGTAACCCTGCCATATAAAAAGTTAATATTCAGACAGGATATTAACTATAAAATTAGGGATATACATGGCTAACTCAATTTATTTAACCTTGAGTGGTAATAAACAAGGGCTGATTTCTGCTGGTTGTTCAAGCGTCGATTCGATAGGTAATAAGGGACAGGAAAGCCATCTAGATAAAATATTCATATACAGTCTTTCGCATTCAATGACAAGGGAACAAAATGCAAGCCACCATCCTATCACAATAAAAAAACCTATTGATAAATCGTCACCGTTACTTGCGGTTGCCATCTCAGATAATGAATTATTAACTGCGACTTTTGATTGTTATCGTACTAGCCAATCGGGGGCTCAAGAACTGTACTACAGTATTTCTATTACTGATGCAACCATCTCAGATCTAGCTGTATTTCATCCACATAGTGTGACTCATACAGGTTCAGAACCTCAGGAAACAATTTCTTTACGTTATAAAAGCATAACCTGGAACCATCATATTGCAGGGACAAGTGGCTATAGTATTTGGGATGAACGAGTTTACTAAATAGCGGACTGGGAAATTTATGATTTGTAGTGGATAACTTTCCCAGTAACTAATTAAACGCCGATTTTTCTTCTTGCAATAATATATGGTGCAGCACTTAAATAACCAAAAACTAGAGATGTGTACTGAAGGAATTCGTTGTTACTTATATCTATTTTAAAAATAGGAATAACATCGAAATTCGAAACGTAAAAGTGGAATAATGGCGATATTGACGCCACAGCAATAGCTGCAAATTGACTGTAATTATCGTTGGAATTGGCAAGTTTTTTAATTATTGGATATAAAATAAACAATACTGCTGTTGATAAGGTAATATATAAAAAATCCATTTATTTAACCCTTGTATGATAGATATTGGCCGTATGCAGTATTGTAATCGCCCACTATCTCTAAAAAAATATCGCCAGCAGTCATTAGTCTTATCCCTTTCTTAGTTAAACCAGTGATAAGGTCTGCATCTATATATCTAAATAATCTCTGTAGGTCTGGTTCAAGTCTATATCCGAATAGGCTATTTAATGAAACTGATATATCTACAGTGGAGTAAAGTACGTCTGCACCAGATTCATCTATATTGAGGAGTTGTTTTGCTAGGCCACGATACATAAATCTCACCGGGCCGACATAATCCTCACGATAAAGAAGATAATAACCATTCTCAATAGTGTTATTAAAACCATGAGCTAGCATCAACCCGCCAGCTGGACCAGTTTCAATTAGTCCAAGGCCAGCCACAGTTTGTAAACCGCCAGATACAAAACCTATAGCAGCGATTACTATTTTCTTATTTTCTTTTATTTTGTTCTTATTGAATTCTTCTATAACCTCTCTCTTTAAAATTATAGCTTGTTTTATTCTGTTGCTTGTTAATATTCTATCTTGTTCTTTTAATGACGCAATTTCATTATCCAATGCAGAAACAGCTTCAGGTAATGAAAACTCACCAGTATTAGTCTTCGCTATAATATCAGAGGAATATGCTATTACCTCGGAGATAAATTTATCTTTGGCTAAACTCCATTTTATATACTTATTGGCAACGTTGTTCATTGTCTGAAGAAGCTCATTCTGCTTATTTGCAATGATGTTATTTAGCCGGTTAGATTCTCTTTGCGCGCTATCACCATATCCAGTAGCCCACGGGTGGCGTTCTTCAAACTCCTCATATGCATCCATATCGTCTGATCCTTGACTTATTTTTAGATAAATTCAATTACATTATATAGTTACATTAGCTTAATTGTAAGCCCTCCAAAAATAATTGAAATTTTCATATGTGAAAGCGGCATTTTGCATGCCTGAATAACTGTTCCTAATACCGCTACACTTTTGCCTGACCATGTTTCCCACCAGGGAATGGGCTTACCATTTTCATAAAGTGGCGCACTTTGTTCAGTAATTGCCACATCGAACGACAACTGTGATTTCTGGTTATCGTGTCATGTAATGCTTGCCATAATCGCTCTATGTGGTTGACCCGCGGCGAGTAGACTGTTTGATAAATAACAATAAATTTTGGCTTCTTCAACCATCTCAGCGTTTCACGGCTTTTATGGATAATGTAGTTATCTACGATCAGTGTGATAGTTTTTGCCCGCCTATAGGTACTTTTAAGATGCTTTAACAGGCTGATAAATAAACCCGATTTTTTACTGCAACAACCGATGTAGCTGACTTTTCCCGTGCCACGCACCGGTCAGATAATATTTTTCATTTTGCCCCGGCGTGACAACGCGTTTTTGCTGGCCCGCCGTTGCCAGTCGGCACCGATTTTTGGTTGAGATGGATATTCACCTCATCCTCGTAAAATACGGGATTTTCGGCGTACATCCTGCAAGCGCTTCTGCGATGGCGGCCATTTTCTCTTCTTTATGCGGGTCGCGAATACGCAGCGTGGGTGCCGCTCTCCGCCAGACCAGCCCGGCAGAGGGAAGCCAGCGGCGTACCGTTGAAGCATGTAGATGACAGCCTGTTATCTCATTGATTTTTAGTGCTAACAGTTCAGTACTCCAGCGAAATCGCTGATAACCAAAATCTCCCGGCGAGTGTTTAATCAACTGACGCAACAATGCGCAAATATGCTCAAACGGCCAGCGTCGTCCGCGCCCTGAGGGCAATTATTTCAGACCTCAAATACCATAAACCGTGAACCAGTTAATCCAGCGCCCCAATGATGAACGCACGCAGCAAAGCGTTTTTGCAACGTCGCTGACTTTGTCACCACGATGAAGCATCAACATAGCGGTCAGTCTGCGGGCATGATCTTTGTCGCGTGTTTGATGAATAGTTTTCTGTATCAGGCGTCTTTCGTCGCGGGGTATCGATGCTATGATCGGTATAACTCAGTCCGGTTGGTGGTTTGGGATATTCAGCGATTGATCAGATCGCTTAAATCGGACTGAATTCCTTTCGAGTGATCTACTATTTGGAACAGCTATTTAGACTGGCGCTGTTTTCAGGGAGGAGATCACATCAGCCGGTGGGTGAAATCGAGGGATCAGAATAGGCAGAATGTATATAACGAATCCGGGCTGAATTGCCCGGACTAAAAATTCAAAGTTCTGAAACCAGCCACTGATCGGCTTCATCAAACATTTCTTCAAGCAGGCGGTTAAGGATGGCTTTATCACCTTTGTTGGCATTGGTATTGATACCGTTCGCCTGCATTGGCTTAACCTTAACTTCTGCCTTAGGGAATACACGATGTATTCGCTTGGTTAGTTCAGCCAGGATCAGACCATTAGCACCCGGTATCTCTTCCACATTTCGCTTATGGTAAACCAGTTCAACTATCATGTTTCCACTTCGCCCTGTGACTGTTTGCATATACAGTGGGGAGTTCTATCGCGGTTGAAAAGTCCTTCTGCAAAACTATCTTTCTTCACTTAATAATCAATCGGTTATAAGCGCCACTTTTAATTGTGTTGAGCGAATAAAAAAAGCCGATAACCATCTATGAATCATGTGGTTACCGACTTTTGGTATGTCTACTGCTGCGTCATATGGGCTGGACTGAAGCCGCTGATTTAATCATTAAAGGCACTGAAGGCGCGATTCAGGCCAAGACAGTGACTTATGACTTCGAACGTTTGATGGAAGGCGCTAAGCTGCTGAAATGCTCAGAGTTTGGCAACGCTATCATTAAACACATGTGATATTGACAGTCAGCTAAATATGAACGGGAGCTTGATGCTCCCGTTGTTTATTGTAAAGGTTGCAAGTTTTATCAAAACATTATCAAAATCCCCATAAAACAACGTTCATCAGACTGCAATAGTGATCCCGTCTTTGCCTCTGTCATCATGGTAACGATCGGTCTGTTTCTGTGATTTGTGGCCCACAGCAACTGGGTATTAATCCCTTGCGCGCTGTACAGCCGTTCAAAAAGAGAGCGCGGCTTGTGAAATGTTGCAGGTGTTCCTGATCCCCAACTGATATTGGCTTTATCCCTTGCTTTGCTAAAATTGTCGTCAAAGTATTACCAGTGACCTGAGCACCACGTCCTGCCATGGATGTCGCTCGGAAGTAATGCACCAAGTACTGGTTTATTGCGTAATCCCTGCAGCGAGCCACCATGTCACGCAAGGATATATTCAGCGCCTCATATCGTATTGAAAGGGGAATGGCCAACTTAGCGTCAGTTTTCTCTTGGATAATATCTAGGTGGTCATCCTAGATATCGCTAAATTATTATAGTAATAAAATCAGGCGATACATAACCAAAAATTTCTTTCATCAATAATTGATTAACCAATAAGTTTTATATCACCGAAATACACTACCAGAATCATATAAAATAATTAACGGGAAGGCACGGGAATGGATATAGTCTAAAACATCACTTAAATGGCCCTATCAAGAATAGGATCATGAATTAATAAAAAAACGATCTACTCACCAACAGATTCACTATTGGTTTGTTATCATGACCTTCAAGTTTTATTAAAATTCATCCTTGTAATTTGTTTTAACTACATAGCTGCAAGGATAACCACTATTTCATCAATATAAAATAATGGAGCCAGCATGAATAATAAGTTATTATTATTTTTCATTATAACATCAATATATTCTAGCAATGTGAAACCTCAAGATATTATATATGAGGCGGATATAGAAGCATCAACACAACCTCAAAAAAAAACGTCAACACCCATTTGTTTTTATACTAATGATAATTTCCAAGGTGAACATTTCTGCCTAAATACATCTGAAATGATAGATCTTTACAATACTGATAATAAACATCTGAATGATAAGATATCTTCAATAAAAATACCTAAAGGAATGCAAGCCGAAATTTATAAAAATGATAAGTTTAATGCCCCTTACTATAATGTTACGGAATCTATTGATTTAGCGCGACTAGAAAAAATCGGTATGGCAGGTCAAATTAGCGCGATGAAGGTATTTGAAGCGCAGGCTATTTGCACGAAAAACTGCGTTATTATAGAAGAAAGTAAAATAGAATTAAAAAAAATAATAAAAGAGTATTATCCAAAAACAGAAGATGTCAATAAAATTTTATTATTAAATCTCGAAGTTAATGAAAAAAGCAGTTTTGGTATACAGAGTGTTAACCAACCAAAAATTATAATCGTGGGTAGAGATTTGTTTTTTTATGGTGAAGGAAGTAAGAGTCCTATTAACATGAGGTTAAGCGATGATACAGATAACCTATCCTTTCTTTTAAAATTTAATGATCATGGTTTACAATTTCAATATCTTGAAGCTAAAGGAACGAAACAACTCAATATCCCATTTTGGATCAATACCCAATTATCACCTGATGACTTAGCAAACTTATACATCAGCAATGGCATACCGGAAGATGGCCAAGATCCTGCTCTTCAGAGCATCAACCCGTTAATACTGAATAGAGCGATCATCGCCATCAACAAGCCTCCCCACCGTGATAAACGAGGCGCTTTAGGTATTATTGGCTGTTTAGGTAACCCTCTGCTGGCAATTTATAATTATGTGGTTCAAGGGCGCTGCAACCAGCTCGATAGACTGGTGGGAATCAACGAGTTTTCTCACTCAGATGGGGAAGGGAAAACATGGGTTTTGACCGATTCAGTCACGCCATTACTTGCGCCAGAGCAGCCCCCCAACTTACCAGCAGATAATCCCCGTCAATCAATGTTGCAATTAGCCAGTCTTAATATGCAGTTACATCATCAGGCACTTACTCTGCCAGCGGTGGCAAAAGCCTGTAAAACTTCCATTGAAGAGATTCTATCTGCCCGTTATCCAAGGCAGACAGGCATTCGCTGTGGCTCCACATTATCGAATCTGCTGGCAGATTTTACATTGCTTTTTGGTGAAAATATTATTGATTGGACCACCGCAAATTTGGTCCATGTTATACAGCAAATTAATGAATATGGGACTACGGGCTATGCCGGATCTGACCAGGAGACGGAAAATCGGTTAGTTGAAGGTGTTCAACGGGCAATTTCTACTCTGGGAATCGAACCATTAATAGCAATGCTGCAGGGGGCTTTCGATTATGCACAATTAAATTACGCACGTTATTTTATGCACAGTGAAGGTATCAACAGTGAAAATATAAATAATGAAAGTCGAGAGACTACAGTCTCACCTCTAGCCGCACAAAGCCTACCACTAGGCGATTATATTTTACCTTTAGAGAGTTATATTCACCCTCAAGAACTCCCGACACCATTAATTAGAGACAATAATCAGTGGGTTCAGCCTGAAGGTCTATATTTTGAAATTACCGTGATTCCCGGAGGAGATCAGCATGTCGAGACGAATTTAACCGAAGAAGTGGCCGAGGTTATTAACGATTGGTTTAAATTCTATAATCAGATGAAATATGAATCAGATGAAACAAGATCACCTTTAACTGATAGAGATAGAACCATTTATGCCGCCAAAATTACCAGCCATATGTTAGCTGATCTTTTGCATGACAACTCTGCCGATTATCAATTTGTAGTGGTTAAACTAAAGGGAAAAATAATCAGTGTATTAGCATCAAGAAATGATGAGAATGGCGAGGATAGCTACATTAGTGTTTCTATAACTCATCCACAATATGTATTAAAACCGCATGAAGAGGGTAGCGTTCGAGGGGCAGGAACGGCGGCGGTAAGAGAATTAGCGCGCTATCTGAAAGAAAAAGGTAAAAAGACACTTAAATCTAGTGTCATTTCTCAACCCTCTGCTATTGTCAAAAGCAAGCTGGGATTCCACTATCAGAATTCTTTATGATAATTATTTATTAAAATAGACTAAACGCCACCATTCATTATCCAATCAGGTGGCGTCACTCCATCACTATTTTAACTTAACCCACGCTCTCTAATTGTGGTGGAAATTAATTGAAAAGGTGAGAGGAATGGCCAAATTAATACGCAGGAATAACAATGGGAACTTTTGCCTCATTGCTTGAATCCGGGTGAGCGTTCTAAAAGAACGCTGAGAGTAAAATCTTACAAATATCGTTCCGCCTCTTTCCGGGGGTTCCCTTTGCCGTTGTTACCGGCGAGGGGGCGGACGGCGTAATGCCTTCTTGTGTACTCTTTGCCCCAGTAGTGTGGATCACAGTCTAAAATTAAGGTCGCCATCAGGGCATACTAAAGCGAGTTGATAAACTCTGAAATTTCACTTTGGTAAAGGGATCGCCGCAATGCACAGAGAACGGCATAGTATAGAAAAGATAGGCTGGCTCCGGGCTGCAGTTCTCGGTGCTAACGATGGGATCGTCTCTACTGCAAGTTTGTTATTGGGGGTTGCGTCTGCCAATGCAACACATCAAAGTATTCTTTTGACTGGTATTGCAGGTCTGGTTGCTGGCGCTATGTCGATGGCAACGGGAGAGTATGTCTCAGTGTCTTCTCAATCAGATACTGAAAAGGCCGCCTTGGCTGAAGAGCAAGCAGAGCTTGATGCTGATTTTCAAGGTGAATTTCGGGAGCTGACTTCGATTTATATTCATCGGGGCCTTAATGTGGCACTAGCCAGACAAGTGGCTGAAAAATTGATGAATCATGATGCGTTAGGTGCACATGCGCGTGATGAATTGGGGATATCAGAAATCACTACTGCCCGACCCTTACAGGCAGCGTGGGCTTCTGCAGCGAGTTTCTCTGCGGGGGCGATATTGCCATTACTGGTAGCGGTAATCTCTTCGGCTAGCTGGGCCATTCCAGCTATTGCGCTATCCGCATTGGTTTCTTTGGCTATTTTGGGGGGGATTGCGGCGAAAGCGGGTGGAGCACCAATACGTTCAGGCGTTATCCGTATTACCTTCTGGAGTGCGCTTGCAATGGGTGTGTCATCGGGTGTTGGTATGTTATTTGGTTCTTTTATTGGCTGAGAACAGAACTGTGCAGCGCTTTATAAGGAATATCTGACGATTAAAAGGGGGATTTTAAATCCTCTAATGTTTACTTAATTTAATAGGGATAAATTAAAGTATCAACATTCAGAGGGCGAGCCATGAACAGAAAGTTTGCACCTGGCCAAATTTTATTCCATTGGGTCATTTTTATTTTGCTTGTACTCACTTATGCAGTAATGAAATTAAAAGGATTTGCCATAAGGGCAGTAATCCTCGTGAATCCATGAAGAGCATTCATTATACACTAGGTGTCAGTGTCCTGATTTTAATGCTAATTCGCACAATACTAAAATTGACAAATAAAGATCCTGATATCACTCCAACCGCACCACACTGCAAATTGCAGCTTTAAAAACCGTTCATGGTATTTTGTATCTTTTGTTTAACAGCTTGCCATGACTTGGTGTTTTGTCTCTGCATTATGGCCATGTCGAATGTTAATTTTCTCCTCCGCGATACCGATCGCGGAGGAGAAAATAGTATTATGCAGAATAACTTAAAAGAAATTCATGAACTTATTGCCAATACGGGCTACTTCATTATTGGTTTACACGCGGCGGCAGCAATATTTTATCACTCTATTAATGCGGAGTAATACGTTGGTTAGAATGTTGCCAGAAAAGCACTAAGTTCATCAATGTGCCTATCAGGTCATATGGGATTAGCGGATACTGCTATTTTGTTTCAGGAGCAACGCGCAGAGACGTGGTGCTACTATCGTTCATCACCTCGTATACCTGTCTGAACGAGCAGACGGTAATGTTTTGCATTCTTATGACATACGCGGCAATTCATGAAAATTATTTATATAAAATTGTTAATTTTAAGCAAAATTGTCGGATTGCTCGCATTGTTCTACAGTTGAAAGGAGCTAATGTTTTGAAAGGGAAGTGGGTTAGGCTGATAAATGAATGCGACCCCTTTTTATTGACAGGTAATTTTTGCGGGTGATTGGATGATTCATGCATTTTCTGTACTTGAAGATAAATGTAGGACAATACCTGCTTGGGTAAAATCGTTTCGCTATATATCATCAGATAAGCGTGATCTCAGGGTTGATCTGCTGCGGGGCATTGCTCTGGTAATGATGGTTGCAGCCCACATTGAAGTGATGTCGATATTGAATATCTTTACCTGGGAGCGTTTTGGCCTAACAACCGGCGCCGAAGGGTTTGTTATTCTCTCGGGATTTATGTTGGGTGTGATCAATCGCCAGCGCTTAAAGAAAGACGTTCTGCTCACTATAAGCTATTCATTATATCGACGAGCAGCAAAAATATATGTAGTTAATGTTGTGATTATACTTAGTGTTTTTCTCTTAACTAAACTCAATTTCATAAAAACTTTCGAAGTAACCCATTTCACTGATCGCTTTTCAGAAGTAAGTTATACGCTATATCCGCTTTACGACCAGCTAAAAGAATCCTGGTTTAATATGGTGCTCTACTTACAGATCGGGCCCCATCAGAGTCAAATTTTGGGGCTGTATTTCTATCTGTTGCTGGTAAGCCCTATCTTTATCTATTTATTGCAGCGCGGCTGGGTAGGTGTATTGCTATTGTTATCTCTGGCTTTATATATCACCTACCACATTACCGGGATACGACTTACATCGGCGGAGTTTGAGTTTGCTTTTCCATTTTTGGCTTGGCAATTTATTTATGTCTTAGGGATGACGATTGGCTGGTACAAAGAAGAGTTGCTCTCTTTAGCCCGTACTCAGGCCGGATTTTGGATTTTGTCCGTTATGATATTATTTACGCTGGTAATGATGTTTATTGCGCAGAATCATACCAACCCATTTATGCCCTATGACACAATGCTCCATACTATAAGTGCGAAAAACTTCAATTGGTTCTATCAGAACTTTGCTGAAAAGAATGCGCTGGGTCCACTGCGCATTATCAATGATTTCACTCTACTAACAACGTGTTATCTGGTGTTGAGTTACTTTTGGAAACCAATAAACAAGATGTGCGGTTGGTTCCTCATAACACTAGGCCAACATTCTTTGTATGTTTTTATTATCCATGTGTATGTGGTTTTATTGGTTAGTCAGGTAGTGGATTTTGGCCTATGGCACCGAGCATGGTTGCTAAATACGCTGGTTCATCTCTGCGCTTTAATGTTGTTATGGCTATTTGCAAAATATGATGTTGGCAGAAGATTCATTCCTAACTGATTTGTATTTTTTCGACTCAATCTTATTAAGAGGTCAGCAGTGAAAAATACTCCATCTACTCTAGATAAGAATCAAATTACTAAACTACGTAATTGCATTCTTTATGAACTGAAATATTCTCTCGGGGTGGCACTGTCAACGGCATCATCCAGTGAAATTTTTAGTGCGTTAGCATTAGTTGTGCGACGCAACCAAACTGATGATTATTTTAACACTCGAGAACGACATCATCAGGCAAGAAAAAAACGTATTTACTATATTTCTATGGAGTTTTTAATTGGTCAATCTTTGCGAAATAACCTAATAAATCAAGGGTTGATGGAAATAGCCAACGCAGCGTTAGAATCTCTTGGGGTAGATTTTGAAGTTATTGTAAAAAGTGAAGAAGATGCAGCATTAGGTAATGGAGGATTAGGACGTCTGGCCGCATGTTTTATTGACTCAATGGCAACCTTGGATATTGCTGGTTCTGGTCACGGTATCAAATACGAATATGGCTTGTTTCACCAACAAATTCAGGATGGACAACAAGTAGAGAAGCCTGATGATTGGCACTCGACACACTCACCTTGGCTAATAGAACATCAAAGTCAGGCCATGATAATTCCGCTTTATGGCCGCATAGTTGAAGTAGAAGACCAGCAGGGAAATTACAATCCAATGTGGATGGATTGGAAAATAATTATTGGAGTACCTCACGACTACCTAGTCTCTGGGTACATTAATCATACCGTAAACGCGTTGCGGTTATACAGTGCTTGCGCTTCAGATTCATTTGATATTCATATTTTTAATCATGGTGATTATCTGAAAGCTGTTAATCAAAAAATCGCATCTGAAAATATCTCTAAAGTGCTTTATCCCTCCGATGAAGTGTTGGCAGGGAAGGAATTACGTTTGACACAAGAGTATTTTCTGGTGGCTTGTACATTACGCGATGTGATGCATGATTTCTTCTTACTTTCCAATGATATTAAACAGTTACCAGAGTTTGTTGCCATTCAACTTAATGATACCCATCCGGCGCTGGCTATTGTTGAGCTAATGAGAATATTGGTAGATGAACATACTGTTGATTGGGATATGGCCTGGGATTTGACACAACGGGTTTGCGCCTACACCAATCATACCTTAATGCCAGAGGCGTTAGAGAAGTGGTCAGTCAATTTATTCGAGCTGTTACTGCCTCGGCATTTACAAATTATCTATGAAATTAATCGCCGTTTCCTACTGGAAATACAGAGATGGCGCCCTGAACGGTCGGATTTATTAGTATCAATGTCTTTGATCGAAGAGACGCCTGAAAAAAAAGTGCGCATGGCCTATCTTGCTATTATCGGTAGTCACAAAGTGAATGGGGTAGCTAAACTTCATTCTGAATTAATTAAATCTAATCTTGTACCTGATTTTTATTATTTAATGCCTGAAAAGTTCACCAATCAAACGAATGGTGTTACACCTCGTCGCTGGATTCAGCAGGCTAATCCCCGGTTATCGGCGTTTCTGGATTGTCACTTAGGCAATGAATGGGTTACCGATCTAACACTCCTGAGTAAACTTAAATTGTTAGCGAACCAACGTGACATTATTGCTGAACTGGCTGAAATAAAGAAATTTAATAAATTAAAGTTAAGTCAAATAATTACGCGTCAGCAAGGGATTATCATCAATCCAGAAGCTATGTTCGACTGCCAGATTAAACGAATTCATGAATATAAACGGCAATTACTCAACATCCTCTATGTGATAAACCTTTATCAAAAAATTCTGAACGGAAAAGAGGTTATTTCGCCGAAAGTTCATATCTTTTCGGGCAAAGCGGCTCCTGGCTATGCAATGGCTAAATTGATCATCCAGTTGATTAATCAAGTTGCGCTGAAAGTGAACAGTGATCCTAGAGTCAATGAACAACTTAAAGTAGTTTTTTTAGAGGACTATAAAGTCTCACTAGCTGAAAGTATTATTCCAGCCGCCGACTTATCAGAGCAGATATCAACTGCGGGTACCGAAGCCTCGGGCACCAGTAATATGAAACTGGCTATGAATGGTGCTTTAACTATCGGAACGTTAGATGGCGCTAACATTGAAATCAGAGATGCTGTTGGACATGAAAATTTCTATGTTTTTGGCTTGTCCGCAGAGGAAATTGCTGAGCAAAGAACTAGAGGGCGATCGTCGTATGACGAGTATTTATCCCACCCAGAAATTAAAGAAACTGTTGATTTACTGATTTCAGGTATTTTTCATCCCAATAAAAACCTGTTTTCGCCGATATTCCATATGCTGGTGAGTCACGGTGACCACTATTTCCATTTGGCTGATTTTAACAGTTATTGCCATGCCCAATATCAAGTATTGACCGACTATAGTGATACTTACAGTTGGCACAGAAGAGCATTGAATACTATAAGTGGTATGGGCGAGTTTTCCAGCGACAGGACTATTCGCGGGTACAGCAAGGATATTTGGGGTGAGGGTAATTTTAAGTGAAATATTACAAACCACTCATGCTATTACTTGGTTGGCTACTTTTCAGTCCAGCCGTGATTGCGAGTGAAACAACTAACACATCCGCTGTTAAATTATTTACCAGCCCTTGGTCTCGTCTTTTTTCTGGTAATGATGACACATTTTCGACGGCATTAACCTATAGCTCGCCATTGGAAAAAAGTCTGATTAATGTTCCTACAGGGAGATATTCTTCAGAAGAGGTATACAAGGTAAATCAACGGGGGCTTTTTAGTATGCAGTATTCCCCCATAAGTTACTTTTTTGCCAATATGACAATTCGCGTCCCATTGCAAAATGCCAGTAAATACAGTACCGATTACGTTTATAGTTTCGGTTATGATGATTGGCACCCAGGAACTTTCAGTCTGGTCTATGGCAATTACAACGATAATAATAGTTTTTTCCCGGCAGCAGGAACCCAGAGCACTCGATTTGAACAAGGTTCATGGACGTTGGGTTATAAATTTACCTTACCTAAGCCGGTAGAATCCGCATTATTGATTAACAAAGGTGATGCGCTAGTTTGTCAGGTTGGCTACAGTTATGTACCACGTTATTTCTCTGACGCTTCATCAAGCATTGAAGAAAATAAAAGTAGTTTGCTAGGAAGTTGCGGTTATACCCTACTGCAGCACTATTTCTTACGTTTATCTGCATTTTACTACCCTGACCATAAGCAGCAACAGCCGTGGGATTATGATTATACCTACAGTATTGGCTATACGTCGGGTTATAGCCCCGGTTCCTGGTCAATTCATTATGATAACTATACCGGGACTCGCTACCCGTGGCGGCAGAATGCCAATGCGAACTTTCGTAGTGGGACAATAAATCTCAGTTGGACATTACCTCTATAAATTGAAGGCGTAAGAATCTGTGCTACGCTTAATTACGTTGTTAATAGTTAACTGAGCATAATGTCTTTTGCAAGTATGAAAGTTCATGGACGTGGGCATTCTCTCTTTAAGATGATGCTTGATAAATTAAGTTTATATGAAGCTTTTGGGTAACTTATGCAACCACATCCTTCCGCTACAGGTGTGACATCCATTCTTGTTGTTGATGATTCGGCAAGTTATCGCTTTTTACTGGTTAACCTACTAAGAAATTGGCAATTCACTGTTTTTGAGGCAGAAAATGGTCAAGACGCTTTGGCTATCCTTGATAGTAATTCCATCAATATGGTGATCAGTGACTGGGAAATGCCGGTTATGGATGGGTTGAAACTCTGTACAACTATCCGAAAACAATATTCCGATCGCTATATTTATTTAGTATTGATAACCGTGCGTCAATCCGTCGAGGATTTGATCGCGGGATTAGATGCGGGTGCCGATGATTTTCTGTCAAAACCGATAAATCAAAGTGAGCTACGCGCCCGATTACATGCGGGTGAACGTATATTAATGCTAGAGGCAACCCTCGATGCTCGTAATCAGAAATTGTCCCAAGCCTATGAACAAATAGAAAATGACTTGCAGGCTGCGGCAAAATTGCAACGTAGTGTTTTACCTGCAGAAAAGCTAATGGTGAGTGGTTTTCAAGCTGAATGGATGTTTATACCATCTGCTTATGTTTCGGGTGACTTGTTAAGTTTTTTCCAACTGGGTAATCAACACATTGGTTTTTATAGTATTGATGTTGCAGGGCATGGTGTGGCGGCAGCGATGCTCTCACTGTCAGTTGCGCGCCAATTTCTTAATGGGCGCACGGTGGATAACTTACTGATTTCGCCCGCAGATACCCCCTCTGGTTATCTGATTACCCCGCCACATAAAGTTGTCAACGAACTTAATCGCCGTTTTTGTATAGAGAATGATGATATAGCCACTTATTTCACTCTTATTTATGGCGTTATTGATGTTCAAACCGCGACCGGCGTGCTTTGTCAGGCAGGGCATCCGACACCTTTTATTGTCAGTAGCTCAAGTCAGATTACGCCCATTGGTGAAGGCGGGGCACCGGTTGGACTTATTGATTCGATGGACTATCAGGACACGGTGTTCACTCTGGCTTCGGGTGATCGGCTCTATTTATTCACCGACGGTATTATTGAGTGTGAAAATGCTGAGCAAGAGCTTTTTGGAGAACGACGGTTACAAAAATTACTGGCCGCTAGTCAGCGCGACAGTGTGCAAACCGTTTTTAGGCAAGTACAGCAGGCATTGAAATGCTGGCATCCTGCGCAAAAAAATGACCATCAGAGCGATATTCATAATGGACGTTCTGCATTTAGTGATGATATTTCGTTGCTGGTAATTGAGCGTAATAACAATTCCCTTCTCCTAACAGAATTGTAAGGAAGAAATAATGAATTTTGAAACTAAAACAATTGAAAATGTATTAGTGATAACCCCCTTGATTAGGCGACTCGATGCATCAGTTTCGCTGAAATTTAAAGAAGATATACAAGCAATGATTGCCCGAGGAGCCAATAATATTTTATTGGATTTTAGTCGGGTAGATTTCATCGACAGTAGTTGTTTAGGTGCACTGGTTTCGTTGTTGAAAACCTTAAATGGTAAAGGTGAGTTGGCTATTTGCTCATTGAATAACAATATCCACGGAATGTTCAAGTTAACCCGGATGGATAGGATATTTACTATCGGCACTGATCAACCCGATACCATACAGCAGATGAATTTCGTAGCGCCTTGATTTATAGGGAGTAAATATTTATGAAAGCCATGATCCTTGCTGCCGGAAAAGGAACCAGAGCCAGACCACTGACCACCATATTGCCAAAACCAATGATCCCATTAATTCGAAAACCTATTATGGAATCAATTATTGAACATTTAAGAAAATATGGTTTTAATCAGTTAATGGTGAATACCAGCTATCTGTCTGCGGACATTGAGAATTATTTCCGTGATGGCCATGCCTGGGGAGTGGAAATAGGTTACTCTTACGAAGGTATTATGGAGTGTAATACTTTTGTTGATAATGTTTTGGGGTCTGCCGGTGGAATGAAGCACATCCAAAATTTCTCAGGTTTTTTTGATGAAACCTTTGTAGTTGTTTGTGGTGATGCATTAATTGATGTGGATTTCGATGAGGTATTGGCATTCCATCGAGCTAGAAAAAGTTTGGCAACCTTGGTTATGCGCCCAGTCTCGGCGGATCAGGTAAACAAATACGGTATTGTTGTTACTGATGAGCAGGGTAGAGTTAGTAAGTTTCAGGAAAAACCTAAAAATGAAGATGCATTATCAAACAATGCCAATACTGGAATCTATATTTTTGAGCCGGAAATATTCGATTATATTCCTGATGGGGTTGAATATGATATAGGTAGCCAGCTGTTTCCTAAACTTGCTGAGTTAGGTGTTCCTTTCTACGGTATTGCCTTGCCATTCCAATGGGTTGATATTGGATCTCTACAAGATTTTTGGCATGTCAATCGCATGATCCTTAATCAGGATTTACCTGATTATCCCATGCCGGGAATTAAAATTGCGCCTCAAATATGGTGTGGGCTTAATGTCAAAGCCGACTTTTCGACCTTGGATATTGAAGGGCCAGTCTATATTGGTAGTAGCACAGAAATACAATCTGGCGTGACAATTAGAGGGCCTACAATTATTGGCGCGGGGTGTTTATTAGAGCAAGGTGCGGTTGTCGAACAAAGTTTTATTGCTGATTATACTCGGGTTGGGGGCATTGCACATTTGTATCAACAGATGATTTTTGCCGGGAAAGTTATCTCTCCAGACGGTACAGCAATTGATTTATCTGAAGCGGGTTTACACTGGCTTATTGATGATAAACGGCGTAAAGATATTATTATGGCGGAGAAGTCTTTATTTGAAGAATTGCTAAATAAAGATACGTTGATATGAGTTATCGCCACTATGACTCACAAGGTTGGTTAATGAAAATATGTTTGCCTGCATCATTATCTAGCCTGCTTGTTTTACATGAAAAGTTAATACAATTCATTCACCCCTTAGAGATTGATTCGTCCAGCAGTTATGCTATGGAACTTGCATTGAATGAAGCATTTATCAATATTGTAAAGCATGGTGTTAATTATGATTCCACTCAAAATATTACTATTATAATGCAATATGACAATAATCAACTAGCCGTGACTTTACAGGATAAAGGGAAGCCTATACCCACAGAATTTTTACAAAATAAAAGCGGATTATCTCATATGCCTGAGTTGTTAGCGCCGGATTCGTGGCCTGAAAACGGTATGGGGTTGATGATGATGTTTAATGCTGTTGATGACATCAGTTATACAGTAAAAGAGGGAGTCAATTATCTATCGTTGATAAAAAGAATAGAAGAGAAGACGTGAAAATTATGTTTATTCATAAAATGATGCTCCTTTAACCCCCCGGCAATGGGTTGATTTATCTCACTTATTTTCCTGGATTGACTGAGGTAGTGATAATGGCTTTTTATTTCTCTTCGTTTGAAAACAGGAAACCACCATTACCACTGAAAACTCATTGGGTTACTGAGTTTTTATGGCAAAGTCTGGCGGTTGCTGCGTTTATCTTGGGGGCAAACTACATCCGCTGGCGCTGGATGAATTCACTTAATTACGATGCGCTTTGGTATTCAATCCCCTTAGTAATGGCCGAAACACTGGCTTATATTGGTTCTATTTTATTTACCATAAACCTATGGAAAGTAAGAGATATTCCTGTTCTCCCCGCACCTGAAACCATCGATGACTGTATAGCTCCTGAAGAGAAGCAAGAAAATCGCCAGATAAAAGTTGATTTGTTTATTGCCACCTATAATGAAAATGTCGAATTGGTGCGCTTATCGATTCGTGATGCACTCGCCGTCAGCTATCCCTTCCCTTTAGATTATCGTATTTATGTATTAGATGATGGTAATCGAAGCGAAATGGAGGCTGTCGCAGCAGAAGAGGGAGTTAATTACTTAAGTCGGGAAAATAATATTGGATACAAAGCAGGTAATCTTCGTCATGGGCTGGATATGACGGACGGTGACTTTGTTATTATCTGTGATGCTGATACACGAGTTTTCCCCACAATATTGACGCATACTTTAGGATATTTTCGCGATATTGATGTTGCTTGGGTTCAGACTCCTCAGTGGTTTTATGATTTACCACAGGGCAAGCGATTACCTGAATGGGCAAAGCAAAAGCTAGGGTCGACAGGCTATTTTGTCGGTAAAGGGATTGAGAAGTTGGTTGGCCCGCTCACCGTGGGGCATGATCCCTTTTTTAATGATCCGCAAATGTTCTACGATGTCATTTTACGCAGACGTAATTGGGCTAATGCGGCTTTTTGCTGTGGTGCTGCATCAATTCATCGCCGTGAGGCTATTATGCAAGCTGCGTTACGTCGCTATGTAGATAATATAGAAGATGAGATTGAGAAATATACAAGTGACGTAATTGATAAACAAACCCAGGCAGACTTGGCTAAAGCCATGTTACCTCATGTGGTACAAGATACCGAGCTGATGCCATATAAGTTTCATGTTTCAGAAGATATTTATACCTCTATCGTTTTGCATGGTGATCCTGGCCGTAAATGGCGATCTGTCCTGCACCCGCAAATAGAATCAAAAATGCTCTCACCGCAGGATTTATTGACTTGGATGATCCAGAGATTTAAATATGCAGCTGGTTCAATGGATATTGCGTTGCATGACAGACTTTTCTCCAGTAAGAGGATTAAGCTCAGCGCAATACAAAAATTAATGTATGGGACTACTTTCTGGTCCTATTTTGCCTGTATCTGGAATACGGTATTTTTGATTGCCCCATTGATTTATCTTTTCACGGGTATCCCCCCCGTTTCGACTTATTCATCTCCTTTTTATTTGCATTTTTTGCCCTTCATGATTGTCTCTGAATTAGCATTTATGTTTGGAACATGGGGGATATCCGCATGGGATGGGAAATCGTCTTTTCTTGCTTTATTTTCTATGAATTTACGAGCATTGGATACAGTGCTCCGAGGAGAGAAAATCAAGTTTCATGTGACGCCAAAAGAACGTCAACAGGGCAATTTTTTATCCTTGGTTAAACCTCAACTCGCCATTATTGGGCTGACGTTATTGGGGTTGATTTGGGGAGCGATTCAGATAGCCGAAGGCAACATAAAAGACCCCTCCGGCTTTGTTATCAATATCTTTTGGGGGGCTGCAAATATTGCAGCTATGATACCGATTGTTTTAGCCGCGCTTTGGCAACCTGAGTATGCTGTGCAGGAGGTTTCCTGATGTCATTCAAATATAACCTCCTTAAGGCGCGCAGTTATCTAGCGATGGTGATCGGTATTTTAATCGCTTTCTCTATTGTGTTGTATGTCGAGAAAAACTCTCAAGATATAGAAGATTCCCGTGTCCATATCAGCTCCAGTATTGGCCGACCATTAGCACCGACTCCTCGACCACTGACTTCCGAAGAAATAATTTGGGCTAAGGCTGCATGGCAATATTTTATTAATAATACTCAGCCGAGTGGTTTAGTTAATTCCGTGGATAAATTTCCATCGTCTACAATGTGGGATACCAGTAGTTATTTTATGGCGATGATTTCAGCACAACGAATTGGTATTATTCAACAGGATGAATTTGATACCCGAATCAGCAATGCATTAGGTGCATTGGCTAAATTACCACTATTTGAAGGCAAGTTGCCTAATAAAGCGTATAATACACAGACTCTGTCTATGGTTAATTATATTAATCAGCCCAGTACCAAAGGTATAGGTTGGTCGGCTATTGATATTAGTCGAATGATGGTGCCATTAAATATATTAGTTTGGAATTATCCCCAGCATGCTGTCGAGGTCAATAAGGTTATTTCGCGTTGGCAATTGGAAGCGCTAGTGGCCGATGATCAATTACAAGGATCGGTAGTTGATGATAAAACTCAGATCATTTCCTTACATCAGGAAGGGCGTATTGGGTATGAGCAATATGCTGCACGAACCCTGCAACTGGTTGGTATTAATGCTAGTTTAGCCCTTGATTACACTGCACATCTACAATTTATTAAAGTTGAAGGAATACTGGTGCCTGATGATGATCGTATCTCGCAAAAAGAGGGGGCGAATACATTTATCGTCAGCGAACCCTATATTTTGACAGGTTTGGAACTGGGTTTTGATCTTTATTCATCCGAATTAGCATGGCGGGTTTTTAAAGCTCAGGAGAATCGTTTTCAGCGTACCGGTATATATACCTCCGTCAGTGAGGACCATGTTGATAAAGCACCTTACTTTATTTATAGCACACTGCATTATGCTGATGAAGATTGGGCTGTAATTACGGATAAAGGCGAGCGCGTTAATCAGTTGCGACAATTATCAACTAAATCGGCATTTAGTTGGTATGCCCTATGGCGCACACCTTATAGTGAACAGACACGAAATCAATTAAATAGCTTGATGGATTCGAGTAAAGGTTGGTATAGCGGAATTTATGAAGTTAATAATAAAATAAATACTTCACTAAATGCCAATACCAATGGCGTGGTGTTGGAAAGTTTGGCTTTTATCAATGGCGGAAGACTACTTTGTGCTGCCTGTACTCAGGTGATGCAATCCGTTGGCGCAACAGATAAACAACTAAAGTAGGAAGATTTTATGATGGGAAATCAGTCATTTTTGATAAAGATAAGTCTCATTCTTAAGGCTGGCTGCTTAATGTTGATTCTTTCGCTCATGCCGTCTTTTAATACCTTAGCCGAATTACCGGGTGATAAATTAGCTGCTGAAAACTACCCTGTGCGGCACGGTGAGTTAACGCCCAGAGAGATGGCGGTTGCAGTTAATGCCTGGCAATATTTTGTCCATAATTTACAGCCTACAACAGGGCTTGTTAATGCAGTTAATAATTATCCTTCGACCACCATGTGGGACAGTGCATCTTATTTGGCAGCGCTGGTTTCAGCTCGCGAATTAGGGATTATTAATAAAGAAGAATTCGATCATCGTATGTTACCATTTTTGAAAACACTGAATAACTTATCGTTATTTCAGGGGCAATTACCGAATAAAGCGTACAACACAATAACTGCTGAAAAAGTTAACTATCTTAATAAGCCGGGTGAGATAGGATTTTCCGCTATTGATACTGGGCGTATGTTAATTTGGTTGAAAATTATTAAAGAACGTTACCCTGAATATGCTAATAGTATTGATAACGTGGTATTGGATTGGGATTTCTCACATGTCATCGATGATTGCGGTACGTTATATGGCGCGATATTAGATAAAAATAATACGCCTCAGTATGTACAGGAAGGGCGATTGGGCTATGAGGAATACGCCGCCAGTGGCTTCCAACTTTGGGGGTTTTCAACCTGTCAGGCATCGCGACCTGAACCTTATGATTTGGCAAAAATTTACTGCGTATTAGTGCCTTATGATTCACGGGACCCACGCACTAATAACCAACATAACTATGTAGTGACTGAATCCTATATCTTGCATGGTTTTGAAATGGGTTGGGATCGCAGTGATGATCGGGCCAATAAAGCAGGAAGCTACAGTCATCCGTGGATGAAGAACTTTGCTAATCGTGTCTATCAGGCACAGGAAAATCGTTATCGTGAAACGGGAATACTGACGGCGCGTTCAGAACATCAGTTGGATAAAGCCCCTTACTTTGTTTACGACACGGTTTTCGCCGATGGTTATAACTGGAATACAATCACCGACCAAGGTGTTTTTGTCCCTGAAAATGCGGCAGTATCATTAAAAGCTGCGTTAGGCATGTGGGTATTGTGGCATTCGCCCTATACCGACAGGCTATTTGATGCGATAGAGAATGCCAATGTGAAAGGATTGGGTTTCAACGAAGGACTTTATGAGAATGGACATGGGCCGATAAATGAATTTACGGCAAATAATAATGGCATCATGCTAGAAGCCTTGTTATTTAAAAAAGAAGGGAAAATACTTCGCTTCACCAGTGGTGATCCCAGCCACAGCGACTATATTCCGTCGCTGTGGGAACGGCAGTTAATTAACGGGTTTGACACGAATAACAGCAAACGAAATAGGCCATATATTGATGCAACTCCTAGCCTGAAAGCATTTTGTGATCAATCGGGCATCGCGATACGTAAAGCACCAAATTGTAAGAGCTGCCAGTGCGCTCAGTGTCAAGATGAAAGCAGCAGCAATAATAATTTATTTAAATTACCGGCAGCAACATCATGCGCAAAACAGTGACGTCTGCCGCTATTGCCTGGGTTATTGGTGCTGGGCTACTGGGTGCTGCGTTTACGGGCGGTATGTTTGTGGCAAGCAGTATTACTCCCAATTCCGTTGCCTATTCAGCCCGTAGTGGTGTGTTATCAGATAATGAGCAATTATGGGCGAAAGTCGCTTGGCGTTACTTTGTTAATAATACGCAAATGGGCACTGGGTTGGTTAATTCGTTGGATAATTACCCGGTTGTTAATTTCTGGCAAATCGGTGACACCTTTGTTGCATTAACCGCCGCTGCTCAATTAGGCCTCATTAATCGGCAGGAGTTTGATCAGCGCCTTTCACTCTTATTGGCAACGATCAGTCAGTTACCTTTGGTTGAGGGGAAAACGCCAAATTTGCTTTATAACACTGTCAACGGGCAGATGATTGATTATGCTCATCAGCCAAAACCGTTGGGGTGGTCGGCACAAGATATCGGCCGCTTAATGGTTGGTTTGAAAGTTGTTGCACGTTTTTATCCTGAATATGCCGAGTATCTGGATAAGGTTCTATTACGATGGAATTTTTGTCAGATTATTGATGGTAACGGTGAGTTACTGAAATCGTCTACTGTTAATGGCCAATTTATCGCCAAGCCAGAAGGCGTGTTGGGTTACAGCGAATATACCGCAGGCGCATTTGGGCTGTGGGGGTTTCCTGTAGGAATATCAGCTAATCTTCCTTATAACACCACGTTCATTTATGGCATCCCCATCGATTTCGATATCAGAGATGCTCGAATAACCTATGTACCCACTACTGTTGTCAGTTTGCCTTATTTACTGACAGCGATGGAATTAAAAAATACCCCAATATTTAAACAGCAGAAAAAACGGATAGATAATATTTATCGAGTACAGGAAATACGCTGGAAAAAAGAACATATATTGACGGCGCGTAGTGATTACTTGACCTCGGTTGCGCCCTATCACGTTTACGATACGGTGTTCGCTAACGGTTATCATTGGAATACTATTAGCGAGGACGGGCAATTTCACCCTGATTTGGCATTGGTATCCACCCGTGCAGTTTTTGGCTTATGGGTTTTGTGGAATAGTCCTTATACCGATGCATTAATGAAGTTGACTCAAATGCAGCATGATGAAAAACGCGGGTGGTATGAAGGGCGTTATGAAAATAATGGCGCGTATAACAAGACAATTAGTCTGACGACCAATGCTATGGTCTTGGAAACGCTGCTCTATAAAGTGGCGGGGAGCTTAATTAATACCGATCCTACTGCGGGATATCTGGACGTGCGTATGAGTGATGCTTTTTCACGTCCGCAATTATGCCTGCCGCAAGAAAGAGTCATCCGTCGAGAGGTCGCATCGAAATGAACATTAATTATCGGTGTAGAACTTCTATTTTAAGTTTGGGATTTCTTTTGCAGCTTATCTCGTCGGTTGTGGTTGCTCAGTTGCCATCCACGTCAGATTTGTCCGGTCAGTGGCGAATACGGGATGGCAATCCGCCAGCTTCTGAAGCCTGGCGTGACACCTTGGATGACAGCCAGTGGCAATATTTGAAAGTGCCCGCTAATTGGTATAGTGAGGGCGTCGATCATCAAGGCGTATTATGGTATCGCACTCGGTTTACATTACCGGTTTTAGATACCGATGATATGGCGACTTTGGTATTCGATGGCGTCGACTATCAAACGGACATTTGGCTCAACAATCAACAAGCAGGGCGACATCAGGGTTATTTTCAACGATTTAGCGTCGATATAACCGATATGGCTCGAATAGATAATGTGCTGGCTGTGCGTGTAGATAGCCCTTACGAAACTCCGGGGAAAATTTGGTCATTTCATAAGCAACTAATTAAGGGCGTGTTCAATCATCATGACACCCGACCCGGTGGAGCGTGGTCGGATCGCGGACAAGATGCCAATTCGGGCGGGATTTGGGCTCCGGTGGCGTCACATATCAGTCGTGGTGCCGTTATAGATAATGTACTGGCCGTGCCTGACTGGTCACGGGGGCTTGAACATCCGATTCTAAAAGTGAGTTTGGATTATCGTGCCAACCGCAACCGTTCTGTTGTTATGTTGCTACGTTTGATACCTGATAATTTCATCGGCCAATCTTATCAACTGGAGAAAAGTGTTTCACTGGTTGCCAGTCAGCATAATGCACAAACTCTCACCACCAATTTTCTTATTGATAACCCCGCATTGTGGTGGGTGTCAGGTCATGGGAAACAAAATCTTTATCGGCTAGAGGTCAGTTTCTCGGATCGTTTTGGCATGATGGATGAAAAACATGTTCGCACCGGCTTACGGCAAATTGCGATAGACCCGCAAGAGCAAAGTTGGTCAATCAATGGCAAGCGCCTATTCATTAGAGGGACGAACTATATTGGTAGCCCGTGGTTGGGAAGCTTGACCTCAGCCGATTATCACCGTGATTTAGTTATGATGCAGCAGGCCAATATCAATGCCATAAGGGTACATGCTCATGTGGCTGGGCGGGCGTTGTACGATCTGGCTGATGAGATGGGGATACTACTCTGGCAAGACTTTCCGCTGCAATGGGGATACGATAATTCAGCCTCTTTTGCCAGAGAGGCAGCCAGACAGGCCGCAGATATGACACGGCAATTTGGCAGTCACCCAGCGATTGTATTGTGGTCTGGGCACAATGAACCTCCCTGGGATGCTACCTGGATGCAATATCGTTATTCAGACTGGCGGCCAGACACCAACCGGGCGTTAACCGCGAGCGTTGCACAGGTGCTCAGTCAGGATCATAGCCGAATCACTCATGCTTACTCATCAACCGCAGAACACTATTGGCAAGGGTGGTACTCAGGGCAGAAAAATGATCATCTTAAGCCGGCAACTACCTCAATAATCAGCGAGTTTGGCGCGCAAGCCTTACCTGATTTGGCAACGTTAAAAACGATAATTCCGCGCGCTGATCTGTGGCCAAAAACGACGGATAAACAAGATGAAGGTTGGCGCATCTGGGCATACCATAATTTTCAACCTCATGAGACATTTGAATTAGCTAAAGTGATTCGTGGGCCAAATATCAATACGTTTATCAATAACAGCCAACAGTATCAGGCAAGTTTGATCCAACTCGCCGCAGAGAGTTATCGACGCCAACGTTATCAACCGGTCGCTGCATTATTTCACTTTATGTTCACTGAAAACTGGCCGTCAATTAACTGGGGCGTTGTGGACTATCTCCGTCATCCTAAACCGGGTTATTTTGCTTTGCAGCGAGCTTATCAACCCGTTTTACCTTCTATAGAACCTAAAACAGAAAATTGGGGTCAGGGACAGACAGGGCGTATTGATTTATGGGCCATCAACGATAATTGGCTCAACTATCAAAAAGCATCATTACATTGGAAAATATTGCAAAGTGGCATGGTTTTATCTGAGGGATCGCAGAAAATAAAATTAATGGCGGATAGCGGTCAAAAAGTGATTGAATTGCAAGTTATCCCTCGTGGGATTCAGCCAATGAATGTAATGAGTGACATTATTAACGAACGGGGTGAGATATTAGGCCACAATGAACTCGAAATTCACATTCAACCTTAACTAATACTGCTCATTATTAGCAGAGAATACTTAAGTTCGTCTAGATTGTGGCCGACACTATCTTAAATAGTAGAGTGATCCTATGCTTTAGCCAATAGTGATTATAAGAGTATAGATATTATATGAATCTTTCTCCATTCAGTGCCCATACCCAGCAATCACCCTCATCTTGGCTTTCATTTAAGTTACAACAAAATATTTTGCTGCCGCTGTTTATTTTCATTGTTGGGCTGGTTATTTCAGGTGTGGGAGCATGGTGGCTTTATAACGAAATTGAAGCCAATGCAAAAATAGATTTTCAACGTAATGTTGACAGAGTTTCTGGGGAGGTTGAGCGGCGTTTCAATCTACCTATTTATGGTATGAATGGTGCAAAAGGAACCTATGCGGCGGACGGTGATCTAACCCATAAACAATTTCATGCCTATGTTGCCTCACGTAATTTACCGGTGGAGTTTCCTGGTGTGAGGGGATTTGGTTTTATTCAGCGGGTGCAACGCAACCAGTTAAATTCCTTTATTGCGGATGTCCGAGCTGACGGTGCACCAAACTACGCTCTACGTCAGTTGCAAGATAAACAACATGATGATTTGTATATTATTAGATATATAGAGCCATCAGAAGGAAACCAAGGTGCGGAAGGATTAGATGTTGGCTCTGAGCCGGTACGACGAGCTGCGGTACTCTCGGCAATAGACAGTGGTAAACCGACCCTTTCAGGGGCTATTCATCTTGTCCAGTCTAACTTTAAAGCTCCCGGGGTACTGCTTTTTGTTCCTGTATATATTTATGGCTCAAATCCTACCACTCCAGCTGAAAGGCGGGCGTCATTAGTGGGTGTTCTCTATTCCCCCATCGCAATTGCAGAACTATTAAGTGATATTCCTGAGTCTATGAATGGGCGAGTGGATGTTGAACTATTTGATAGTCTTAACGATTTGTCTAATAAAAATTTGATCTTTGACGCGGACAGTAGCAAATCCGCTGATTTTTCCCCTACCGAACTGCAAAGTGATAAAGTCCTATCCGCGAGAATATTCCATAGCACCAATGTATTACGGTTGCCGGGTCGTGATATGACACTGCGAATCAGTAGTACACCTACGTTCGAAGCGCAGATAGAGCGTTATGTCCCCTGGCTGTTATTTGCTTTTGGACTTTTGCTCAGTTCAGCATTCGCTTTACTTATTCGCCAGCAAGTCAGTGGGCGTAATCGGGCAGAAATGCTGGCTCGGAATATGACTGCAGATCTTGAACGCTTGGCTTTAGTTGCCAAAAATACTTCTAACGCCGTTGTTATTACCGATGTAAAACGTAATATCGTTTGGGTTAACGAGGGGTTTGAACGTATTACCGGATACAGCCAAGCCGAAGCCTTCGGCAAGTCGCCGGGGAGATTACTGCAATGCAAAAATACAGATCGGGGTGTAGCCAGTCAGATGAGGGTGGCGTTAGATGCCGGAGAGCCATTTAAGGGTGAAATCGTCAACTGTACTAAATCAGGGCAAGAATATTGGGTTGAGCTGGAGATCCAACCGCGTTATAACGATAAGAATGAGCCAATCGGCTTTATGGCTATTGAGTCGGATATTAGTGAACGTAAAGCGACTTATCAACGTCTTGAAGTGGCCTTGCGTGAAAATGATGCTTTACTCAGCACCCTTAATTTACACGGCATTACTTCTACCGCAGATCGAGATGGAATAATCACGGATGTTAATGACGCATTTTGTACTATTAGTGGTTACAGCCGCGAAGAACTTATGGGGCAGACTTACCGCTTAGTTGATTCTCATACGCACTCGACTGATTTTTGGCAATCGATGTGGAATGATATTGCTAATGGAATCTCGTGGCGTGGCGAAATTTGTAATAAAGCTAAAGATGGTTCTTTATATTGGGTCGATACTACGATTGCTCCGTTTAATAATAGTTCTGGCCAGGTTGAGCGTTATATTTCCATTCAAGTTGATATTACCGCCAATAAAAATCAACAAGCCAATCTTATTATTGCTAAAAATCAATTAGTCAGAGCGGCAGATGTCGCTGAGTTAGGTATTTGGACCTGGAACATTCCAGAAGACACGCTTTCTTTCGATGATCGGATGAATGATATCTATGGTGTCCCTGAGGAATTACATAATGCTCCTATCCCGTTGGCATATTGGTATAGCCTCTTGCATCAAGAGGATGTTCCCAATGTTAAAAGCGCGATAAAAGCTGCATTAGAAAATAAAAGTGTCTATCGTCAGGTTTTCCGTATTGTGGTGAAAAATCAAGTCCATTTTATTCAATCAACTGGAACGGTTGAACAGGATGAAAATGGAAAAGCCTTATTGATGATGGGAATTAATCGGGATATTACTCAACAACGTGAGGCCGAAAATATCCTGAAAACAGCAAGAGAAGCGGCTGAAAAAGCTAATAAGGCCAAGTCTGCATTTTTGGCTAATATGAGTCATGAACTACGGACCCCGATGAATGCCATCCTCGGCATGCTGACATTACTGCGTAGAACGGGACTTGATAGGAAACAAGCTGATTATGCCGTTAAAAGTGAAGCCGCCACGCGTACTTTACTGCGCTTGCTGAACGATATTTTGGACTTCTCCAAAATCGAATCCGGTAAAATGGAACTGGAATGCATTCCTTTTGACATTCATATCATGCTGCGTGATTTGGCGGTTATCTTATCGAGCTATCTGAAGGTTAAAAAGGTTGAGGTCTTATTTGATATTGACCCTTCACTACCTCAGTTTGTTGAGGGAGATAGTATGCGACTTCAACAGATATTAACCAATCTGGGGGGCAATGCGCTGAAGTTTACCGAACTTGGTGAGGTGGTGCTTTTCATCAAGGTTATAGCGCAGGATAGCCATCAAGTGACGTTGCATTTTGGGGTGCGCGATACCGGAATTGGCATTGCGCCAGAGAATCAGGAAAGTATTTTTAGTGGTTTTACGCAAGCTGAAGCCTCGACAACGCGCCGGTTTGGTGGCACGGGCTTAGGGTTAGTGATAAGCCAGCGCTTTGTTGCACTGATGGGGGGGACGCTCACCTTAGAAAGCCAACTGGGTCAGGGGAGTCTATTTCATTTCACTATCACGCTGCCGCTGCCTTCTTATACCAATCTGGTTATAAATAATGAAACACCAGATACGTTGGCAAGCAGAGCGGAGGCATTGAATCATTTACGGGTCTTGGTCGTTGATGATAATCCGACGGCCTGTAACCTGATCAAGCAGATGGGGGAATCGCTAAAGTGGAGCGTTGATGTTGCAACCAGCGGTAGTGATGCACTGCAACTGATGAGACAGCAGCATGAAAGGGGTATGACTTACGGGGCGCTCTTTATTGACTGGCAAATGCCGGGGTTAGATGGCTGGCAGACCAGTAAATGTGTGCGTGAAATGATGCCAGTAGATAACGGCCCTATTATTGTCATGATAACCGCCCATGATCGCGAAATGTTATTACAGCGTAGCGAAGAAGATCAGGCATTACTAGATGGTTATCTGGTTAAGCCGATCACGGCATCTATGTTGTTGGATTCAGTGAACGATGCATTAAGTGAACGCAAACAACCTGATGTTGTGAAACCGGCAATAGCCGAATCTTTACACCGACTGTCTGGTATAAGACTGTTAATTGTTGAAGATAACTTGAATAACCAACAAATAGCCCGCGAGTTACTTGAGGATGAGGGGGCTGTGGTCAGTATTGCTAACCATGGTAAAGAGGCGATTGAGATATTAGAACATCATCCGTCTTCATTTGATCTGGTCTTGATGGATTTACAAATGCCGGTTATGGATGGCTTTAATGCGACAAAGTATATTCGAAAAAGTATTGGGTTAAAAAACTTACCGATTATAGCCATGACAGCCAATGCGATGGTATCTGATCGTGATGCCTGCCTTGCTGCGGGCATGAATGAGCATATTGGTAAACCCTTTGACTTGAATAATCTAATACACATCGTCCTAAAATACAGTGGGCAAGCTGATGTTGCCGCCACGGTTAGTTATATGACCCCTCGCTTGTTATCTGCTGAATTAAAAAATGTTGCGGCAACGGCAGGAATTGATGTTGATGTTGCCCTTAATCGATTAGGAGGCAATATTACGCTATACCAAAAAATGCTGTCGCTGCTCAGTGAGGATTTGGCTAATTTCCCCACTCAGTTGGAGACATTGTTGACTGCAGGCGACCATATGTCTGCATCTCGTCTGTTACACACTGTCAAGGGACTTGCCGCGCAACTGGGGGCCACTGAACTCTCTTTGAGCGCAGGGCAGGGAGAAAAGTTATTTAGCCAGAATGCAATACCTACAGCAGACACGATTAATCAATTACTGAGCGAGATGAGAAATAAAGTATCCGCTATACAATCTGGGATAGTGACATTAATCCAAATGCTATCGCAGGATAATGTGAGGAATGTCCCGGCAGAGGTATTTGATATACAACCTATTGAGTCGGAATTGAATCGTTTGATCTTGTTATTACAAAACTCTGATATGGCTGCGTTAGAGGTGATGAATAAATTGATGACGACTTTTGCTGAACAACTTAATGGACAATTATCTATCCTTAATGATGCAGTCAATCAATTAGACTTTGCCAAAGCTATCCAGCTATGCCAAACCCTAATGGTTAACCTTCCTACTCGGAGAAATAAGAAGACATGACTATAATCCATTCTTTTTCTCAAGATTTGGCCTTAAATTTACCAGGGGTTGGGAAACCCAAGATCCTTATTGTTGACGATCATCCGATAAATATTCAGATGCTCTATCAAGCATTTTGTTCGGATTATCATGTGTGTATGGCAACCAGCGGTAAACAGGCGCTCGACGTCTGTCTCAGTCAACATCCAGACTTGATTCTGCTGGATGTCGAAATGCCCGGAATGAATGGTTTTGAGGTCTGCACCAGACTTAAGGCATCGCCAGACACGCAGGATATTCCTGTTATCTTTGTCACTGCGCATATTGATGAAGAGACCGAAACCCGCTGCTTTAGTGAAGGTGCCGTAGATTTTATCAGTAAACCGATTAACAGAAACACCGTTCGGGCGAGAGTGAAAACACACTTATTGCTTAAAGCTCAATCTGACTTATTACGCCAACTCGTCTATTTAGATGGATTAACCGAAGTACATAACCGGCGTTACTTTGATAAACAGTTAGAAGTGGAGTGGAAACTATCAAATCGTAACCAGACTCCACTTGGCATGATTATGATTGATGTTGATTTTTTCAAAAAATATAATGACTTATATGGGCATCAGGCCGGGGACGATTGTTTGCGGAGGGTTGCAAAGGTTATCCGAGATACACTCAGACGCCCTGCTGATCTGGTGGCCCGTTATGGCGGCGAAGAATTCATCTGTTTGCTCCCCGACACCGAGTTAGTTGGAGCAATGGATGTTGCGGAAACTATCAGACTGCATATTCTTGAGCAAAAAATCCCACATTCTGGCTCCACTGTTTACCCGTTTGTCAGTGTTAGTTTGGGGGTCTGTTGTAAAGAAACCCATAGTGTAGATTCACCCTCGAGTCTTTTGCTCAAGGCTGATAAACAACTGTATCTGGCAAAGAATAGCGGTAGAAATAAGGTGAGTGGTCAGTGTGTTATCTGAGTGAGGTATAAGGGGCTTTTTATCAACAAAGATAGGATTCGCGCTCTTCAGTTTAGCGTGGAGCGGTTTTAGTGCGCATGGCAGATGAAACGAGACATGCACCGCTATCAATTATGCTGCGGTATTTATTGAAGATTCAGGCTTGACGCTTTCAATATGGATACTGGGAATATAAGTAAAAGATCTGCCTAATGTCACCGTCCAATAAACCCTACCAAACTAAAGCCAATCAGTGATCGAATCCTGCAATCTGTTACAGCCTTAAGAATTACAGGTATAATCCTAGAAATTATTCAACTGGTTTAGAAACGAAGATGACAAAACTCACCTTACAAGAGCAGATGCTCAAAGCTGGATTAGTAACCAGCAAAAAAATGGCCAAAGTCCAAAAAATGGCTAAAAAATCTCGGGTGCAGGCTCGTGAGGCAAGAGAGGCTGTGGAAGAAAATAAAAAGGCACAGCTTGAGCGCGATAAACAACTAAGCGAACAACAGAAACAAGCGGCTTTATCTAAAGAACATAAAGCTCAAGTGAAACAGCTTATTGAAATGAATAGAATCAATATCTCAAAAGGTAATATTGATTTTAACTTCACAGATAATAATTTAATTAAAAAAATAGCTGTGGATAAGCTTACTCAATCTCAGTTGATCAGTGGTCGCCTGGCTATTGCTCGTTTGGCTGCTGATAACAGTGATGAGAGAGAGTATGCAATTATTCCTGCGAGCGTAGCCGATAAAATTGCGCAGCGAGATGCGAGCAGTATTGTATTAAATAGCGCGCTTAGTCAGGAAGAACAAGACGAAGAAGATCCCTATGCTGATTTTAAAGTCCCAGACGATTTGATGTGGTAATTAACGCTTTGCCGATCCCGATATATGAAAAGTCCTAACGGGCTTTTCATTAAGTTTTCATGTCCAATCCGTTCAGCGAAAAACGCCAATGCCGCGTATGATTTTCACTGTTCGCGATAGATATCAGGTTTACAGTCAACACTATCTGATTAATCACTCTCATTTCCACTTTAATGCCATACTCCGTGCCTTCGCGGCAGCATCATGAGAGATATTTTCGCTATCAGAACGGGCTAGTATGACGGGCTTTGATCAACTCTTGGCTGATGGGATGAACAAAATGCAACTCACTTGCGTGCAGCATCAGCCGCGCTGTCTGTTCGGTGCCGGGTAACCGAAGGCCGCCATACAGGTCACAGCCCAAAATAGGGTGGCCCAACTGCTGACAGTGAATGCGGAGCTGATGAGTTCGCCCGGTTTCCGGTATTAGCCGTACTCGCGTCAATGGCAGTAACCTCCCATCTTCCAGCTCGCGATAAAAGCGCTCAACGACCCGATAATGGGAACGAGCAGGTTTGCCGCGGATTGAACAAATCGACATCAACGGAAACAGCGCCGCATCTTTGGCAATCGCCGCGTCTATCACCCCTTCATCGTTGTCCAGATGCCCGCAAAGCAGCGCGCTATAAACTTTGGTCACTGTACGTCGGCTAAACTGCTGGCAGAGCGCGGCATTGATAGCCTTATTGCGGGCAATAACCATCAGCCCGGAAGTACCGAAATCAAGGCGATGAACCAGTGTACAGCCAGGGAATATTTGTACCAGCCGATGGTGTACCGAGTCGAGATTTTGCGGGTTTTTCCCCGAGAGACTGAGCAGTCCGGAGGGTTTATTGATAAGCACGAGGTGATCGTCCTGATAGAGATTTTCGATCTTGTCATGGCACGGCGGGGCAATAAAGGTATCGATAATCTTAGACATCAGGTGACTCGGATAGATTGTGTGAGCGGATGATAACACGCTAGTTTTAACGGATCGTTGCTATCAGCGATAGTCTTTGATAATTGCATCGACATCGATGCTCAGTATGGCGCTAAAAACGTTATCCCATATTGATCGGATTGGATGAAAAGGCGCCTGTCACAAATAAAATATCTGAGCATCCGGTCAGCGTAGGCGGTATTGCTCGGTATAGCATCGCTGTTTTGTCCGTGCCCTCAAATTGGCTGGCCGAGGTTAAAGCTATGTTCTCGAGGACCTGCCATCTTGCGGATAAGGTAAGCTTTTGTTCAGCGTTTGATTCCTCGATACCCCTCAAACTGGGGAGTCTGCTGTTATGATAAAAAAGTCGTAATATTGACTAATCTTATTGCGAGTGATGGTCGGATTTGTATGATGGAGAATATCGGGCCAGGCAAGTAAGTGAGTTGGCAACCAAACTTTGGTTGCCATTTTCTGTTCAGTAAGGGACACCCGTGCGGTCATCGTATAATGGCTATTACCTCAGCCTTCCAAGCTGATGATGCGGGTTCGATTCCCGCTGACCGCTCCAAATTTTAGATACAACTGAGGAAACGATGAAAAAATCACTGGCTACGTTGGTTTTATCATTGGGTTTTGTTGCCGCATATGCTGGCGCGTCAACAACTAAAAATCGGCTGCAATCGCCGACGCCAGGTGTTGTATGCGACACATACGTTTGTGCCGATGGCAAAAATGGCATATCAGTGCCGCTGACAGAGCGGTATTTAGGTAAGAAGAAAAGTCAGCGTTTAGCCTCTCAGGGGGATTTCGATCGCACGCAATTTACCTTTGTAAATGGCATATTCTGTGACGTGAAAGAAAGATTATGCCGTAAAGATCGTTATTACGGTATTGACGGAAAACACAGTGGCGCCATTGACACACAGACAACTGAATGGTTGTTCGGCCAGAAAAAATAGCGCGAATTTCGTATTCCTCGTGGTGCTTAACACTCCAAATCGCAAGGCTCACTTCGGCGGCGGTATTTTTAAACGATGCCGATGAAGGCCGCGAGCATTCCCATGGGGCTTTGCCCGTAGAAGGTTCATGTTGAATCTCAATTCGTCCAACCGCCATCGGAATAAATGGCGGTTGGCGATGGGGAGTTAAAACGAGATTACTTCACTTTGGTTATTTGTTTGACATCTAACTCAACGGAGTTCCAGTCTTTATCTATTTTCCCTTGCAATTCTACGGTATCTTTCGGGGTCACCGTCAGGCCATACCAACGCTTATGATCGATATCTACGGTCATGGTGCCAGTTGCATCGCGGAACAGGTAATGATCGCTGCCAATACGCTGCTCGATGTTCCCGCGCAGTGTCATCCAAGAGTCATCCCGCATGGTTTTGGCTTTATCCACGGTGGTTGCTATGCCAGTTGGGCCGTTAAATCCCCCGGTCATTGGTGCGGTCTGTTGCACAGGAGCATTCGGATCCAAAAAACCGCCGTTCTGAGCGAAGGCTGGGGCACTGCCTACGGCAATCATGGCTAATAAAGCGGCTACTTTTTTCATTCTTGGTCTCTCCATTCAAATATCAGCATCGATACGTGCTGTCATTTCTCTTCAGGAGCCATTACATCAAAGAATTCTTAACAAGATCTTAAGGCTCTATTTTAATCGCCTATTTTTTTCAAAACTGCCAACGAGGCCTAATCCGCAGGGTGTGATGCTGTACAAAGCCTTTGTTACTCATAAGATAGAGATATACGACACGCAATATGGGACATAACCATGCGAGTGCTACTCCTTGAAGACGACACGCTGATCGGTGACGGTATTAAGGTTGGTTTGATAAAAATGGGCTTTACCGTTGATTGGTTTACCGACGGCCAACAAGGTCTGGTCGCTCTGGGTGCCGCATCTTACGATGCGGTGGTTCTCGATCTCAGCCTGCCAAGAATGGATGGCCTCGATATTTTACGCAACTGGCGACAGAACGGCCATGAAGAGCCAGTACTTATCCTCACGGCACGCGATGCATTAGAACAACGCGTGTCCGGGTTACAGCAGGGTGCAGATGACTATTTATGCAAACCTTTTGCGCTGATTGAAGTCGCAGCCCGCCTGCAAGCGCTGATTCGCCGCCGTCACGGGCAGGTACAAACCACGCTAAGTCACGGTTCAGTCAGGCTTGATCCGGTTAATCTCACTGTAACTAAAGGTGATGAGCCGTTATTTATAAAGCCTAAAGAGTTTGCCCTACTAGAACTGCTATTACGCAATGAAGGACGGGTGTTACCTCGTTCATTAATTGAAGAGAAAATCTATAACTGGGATGACGAAATTTCCAGTAACGCCGTAGAAGTGCATATTCACCATCTACGCCGTAAACTCGGCAACCACTTTATCCGCACCGTACATGGCATTGGCTACACGCTTGGAGAGGCGTAATGAAATTCTTCAATCAAAGTTTACGTTTACGTCTGATTGTGTGGTTTATTTTACTCGTCGCAGTGACATGGGGATGTGCCAGCCTGCTGGCCTGGAAACAAACTCGTCATAATGTCAATGAGTTGTTCGATACTCAGCAAATGCTATTTGCCAAGCGGCTGACTGCACTGAATATCAGCGAACTCCGAGAGGAAAACCCGCCGCTCCCGCGAAGTAAAAAAATGGTGCGCCATAACCGTGGTAATGTAGATGACGATGCCCTGGCATTCGCCATTTTCACCACGGAAGGCAAAATGGTGCTTAATGACGGTGACAATGGTCCTCATTTGCAATATCACTACCAGAGAGAGGGTTTTACCGAAGGTCGATTAGAGGGCGATAACGATTTATGGCGTTTGGTATGGCTAACCACGCCAGATGGACAATATCGTATCGTCGTGGGTCAGGAATCGGATTACCGGCGTGATATGGTGCTGGATATTGTCAAAGCGCAGTTGGTGCCGTGGCTTATCGCTCTACCTATCATGGTTTTATTGCTTATCTGGTTGGTAACACGTGAGCTCGCTTCGCTGCGCCGATTAGCAACCCGCCTGAGCCAGCGCCAGCCTGACGATGAAACGCCGCTGCCGTTGACTGCGATTCCAAGTGAAGTCAAACCGCTGGTGACGGCGCTAAACAGCCTATTTGCCCGAACGGGTAATATGCTGGTGCGCGAACGTCGTTTCACATCGGATGCTGCCCATGAGCTGCGTAGTCCGTTGGCCGCACTTAAGGTACAAACTGAGGTCGTTCAGCTGGCACAAGATGATACCGAGATACGAAATCGCGCTTTAGCCAATCTGACAAAAGGCATCGATCGCGCCACACGCCTAGTGGATCAGTTACTTACACTATCGAGGCTGGATTCATTATCGGGGTTAGATGATGTGCAAGACATTGCCATGCAGGATATCTTGCAAACTGCCGTGATGGATCATTATCACACTGCTCAGGCAAATGGCGTGGAACTCATACTGGATATTCGTCAGCCACCGTCACAGCGTCGCGGTCAGCCCTTATTATTGGCATTATTGATACGTAATTTGCTAGATAATGCTATTCGCTATAGTCCGCGTGGCACCACGGTCAAGATCACGTTAGATGCACAGGGATTTAGCGTCGAAGACAATGGCTCAGGCGTTAGCCCCGAATTTTTACAACGCATCGGGGAACGCTTTTTCCGACCGCCGGGGCAAGAGACATCCGGCAGTGGATTAGGCTTATCCATCGTACAGCGCATTGCTGTATTGCATGGAATGACCACGAGTTTTAGCGCTGGGAAGAACGGTGGATTTCGGGGCGAGGTGAGCTGGTGGTAGATTTTTGCTATTTCGTTATTTCAACTATCATAATTGGTGCAGCTGGATACATATAACACTAACAAATATTCTGGGTCAATGTAGAAGGGAGCAGATTGTTAGATAACTTTACGTATATCTTTCTTCTATTAATAGATTACTGCCAATAGCATTGAAATCAATCAGAATGTGTATCGGCGCGCGATGATATTTTATGTTTGGTAAATAAATATAAGGGATTAGTTAAATATTTATATCACTTATATTTAACTAATCCCTTAGATGGAAATAATTATAGAAATCACTCTGTTTAATATTTGTTTATAAAATATGCTTTTTGAATCTGATATGTTTATTCGGCAAATTTGATAAGGAGGTTATTATGTCTGGATTTGTGGATTTCAAACTGGTTCATTCAGGAGCGCCAGTTACAATTAGTAAAACGGCTATTCTATATGTCGAGGAAAACACTCGCGAGGCTAATGTCACCAACTTACATTGTGTTGGTAGTATCACCCATGTTGTTAGCGCAACATACGCTGAAGTTCGCAAGAAACTACCCAAATTTATCGAAACAAAACGCAGTGACAATGGAACGCCAAAAGTGGCATTACACGACTGGAATGTTTCATATATAGAGAAAAGCAGCAGCGGTACTGCAATAGTCTATTTTACAGAGCAAGGACTTAGTGTTCCTGTAGCAGAGCCGTATGAGAATATTATTAAAATTTTCCATGCGATATAATATTAAATAACCTGAGCAAGGTGGGGTAAAGCCCCCACTAACCCTGAACTTATCTTGGTTAATAACGGTTAAATCATGCATACATTGATGATTTACTTTCATTAGTGTATGCATGGCTACCAATGATACCTCATAGGTAGCCTGGCTCTTAAACTGTGAGTTATTACTCGTTAAACTAAGGGCAGCGAAGGCGTTTATGATGTACTGATGTTTTTATTCAAGGTACTTCGCTTAAATAAGCGCTGGAGGAGGGAGGAAATCGTTCTAAGAAGTTTGTAGGTAGTGCTATTGTGACTAGTATAGTGAACTAAGATTTTCTTTTTATTATTAATTCTGTAAAACTTACCTCGTGAAGATTGTAACTCTAAATCGTCGCTTATTATAGCGGTTTTCTTTTTTAATCGGCTAAATAGCTGGTGGATGTTATTGTTACTAATGGTTGTCTCTTTTTCTGGCCAGATTGAGGAAAGTAAGACGTCTCGATCTATTTTTTCACCGTTTATTGCGTTTTTTATCAAAACCATAAATAAACAAAATTCTTTATTTGTCAATTCCACACTACCTTTCCAGCTGTAAACCACTTTGTCGTCAATTGCCACAAAATATATCATCGTCGCTCCATAATGAAAAAAGTCACATGCAAATATATCGCAGTCAGAATGGTTTTGTAAGATCACTTTCAATTTCAAACTAATTATATTGATTAGCCTCATATTTTTATTAAAAAATAACCAAACCGCTTAACATTATAATTTCTATTTATGATGTTTTTTTACTTATACGGTTAATGGTATTGGCTTACATTCATTAAATCAGGTCATTATGAACTGTAGCCCAATGGAGGAAGGCTAAGGTAAGTGATTATATTGTTTAAGTTTCAATAAATACAAAGCCAACTGGATTTTCATGATGTAAGTTACCTGAGGTATTCTTACGTTCAACTCACATTCAATTTTAACCGTGGAATAATAAGTCACTTTTCTATTATATGCTTATAAATAACTTACAGATTAATTTTAATGGTTAACTTGTTGACTATATTAGTTACATTAAATAAAAATTCACTATTAAGTATCAGTAGTGAGCAGTTTGATTTTAAAATAACATCCATTGATTAATCCATGTCTGTACAACTGAGTTGCGCCGGCAAATAAGATGACGATAAGAAGTAAACAGATAGATTTAGTTGGCGTAATAATACTATTTGTTGTGTCAATTTTCTTGGTTCCTGACTAAAACATTAAGGTTTCTCAGTTAAGCTATATACGATAAATATTGGCATCTTTCTATTGCAGGATGATTTCTAGTGCTAAGCATTATAGCCAGGAGTAAAGGAAATAACGCTTTAACGATACCACCATTAATTTAAAAAATGGAGTCTGAAATGGAAAAAGAAGAAAAAAGCAATCTCATCTACGATAAAGATCCTGGATATGTGTGGGACAATAAAAATGAATGCGAAGGAGCAGCAGAAGAGACCTATCAAGAACTCAATTATGAACCCTCTATATCGGCAGATAAACTCACCTGGACCCCAACCCGATTGGCGAAAACCGTATTTAATACTTATGAGGATGATGACGATTTTAACGTACTTTGTTATTTCACCGATTGGTCACAATATGACCCCAGAATAATCAACAAGGAGATTCGTGATACTGGTGGGAGAAGCGCAGATATATTACGACTTAACACACCGGATGGTCGACCCTTTAAGCGGCTGATCTATAGCTTTGGTGGATTAATCGGTGACAAAAAATACTCAGCTGATGGAAATGCCAGTATTGCAGTTAGGCTGGGCGTAGCAACTGATCCCGATGATGCGATCGCCAACCATAAAGGAAAGACGATTCCCGTCGATCCCGATGGTGCAGTGCTTGCAAGCATAAACTGTGGATTTACAAAATGGGAGGCAGGGGACGCCAACGAACGTTATAACCAGGAGAAGGCCAAAGGACTATTGGGTGGTTTCAGATTGCTTCATGAAGCGGATAAAGAACTGGAATTTTCCCTCAGTATTGGCGGTTGGTCAATGAGCGGCTTATTTAGCGAAATTGCCAAGGATGAGATATTACGTACCAATTTCGTTGAAGGTATCAAGGATTTCTTTCAACGATTTCCGATGTTCAGTCATCTGGATATTGACTGGGAGTATCCAGGTTCTATTGGGGCCGGTAACCCAAATAGTCCCGATGATGGTGCTAATTTTGCTATTTTGATTCAACAGATTACTGACGCAAAAATCTCGAATTTAAAGGGGATTAGCATTGCGTCTTCTGCGGATCCGGCAAAAATTGATGCAGCAAATATTCCGGCGCTAATGGACGCGGGTGTGACCGGTATTAACCTGATGACCTATGATTTCTTCACTTTAGGTGATGGTAAATTATCTCATCATACTAATATTTATCGGGATCCTGGTGACGTCTATTCGAAGTATTCAATTGATGATGCAGTGACTCATTTAATTGATGAGAAAAAGGTTGATCCTAAAGCCATTTTTATTGGCTATGCGGGCTACACGCGAAATGCAAAAAATGCCACGATAACAACAAGTATACCGTCAGAAGAAGCCTTAAAGGGCACCTATACTGATGCTAACCAAACGCTAGGCAGCTTTGAGTATTCTGTCCTCGAGTGGACAGATATTATTTGCCACTATATGGACTTTGAAAAAGGGGAAGGACGCAACGGCTATAAGCTTGTACACGATAAAGTAGCGAAAGCGGATTATCTCTACAGTGAAGCAACTAAGGTGTTTATTTCTCTGGATACGCCACGCTCGGTTAGAGATAAAGGAAGATATGTAAAAGATAAAGGTCTGGGCGGATTATTTATATGGTCAGGCGATCAGGATAACGGAATATTGACCAATGCCGCGCATGAAGGGTTGAAGCGACGAATCAAAAATAAGGTGATTGACATGACGCCATTTTATCTTGATTCCGATGAAGAATTACCTACCTACACAGAACCGGCTGAGCCACAGTGCGAAGCATGTAATATCAAATAAATAGCCTCAGATAATTAATACTATTAACGAATCATGAAATGATTCGTAATGGCCTGTTACATTCAAAACAAGATGGAATAATGAAATGGATAAATATAATAATTATTCTAATGTAATAAAAAACAAATCGAGTATTTCTCCTTTGCTCGCTGCTGCAGCAAAAATTGAACCAGAAATAACAGTACTATCAAGTGCATCTAAAAGTAACCGTTCTCAATATAGCCAGTCTTTGGCAGACACTTTATTAGGGTTAGGTTATCGCTCTATTTTTGATATTGCTAAGGTTTCCAGACAGCGCTTTATTAAACGGCATGATGAGTCTTTATTGGGAAATGGGGCCGTTATTTTTGATAAGGCCGTTAGCATGGCTAATCAGGTCTTACAAAAATATCGCAAGAATCGGCTTGAAAAGAGTAATAGCCCATTAGTGCCGCAAACGTCTTCATCGACTGATGCATCTAGCGAATCGCAGACGAACAAGCTACCTGAATACAATCAACTATTCCCTGAACCTTGGGATAACTTCTGTCGCCCGGGCGCTATTGAAGCATTGGATAGCCCAGCAAGTTATTTATTGGATCTGTATAAGTTTATTCAAAGCGTAGAGTTGGATGGTTCAAATCAGGCAAGAAAGTTAGAAACGCGTCGTGCCGATATTCCTAAGTTATCTTTGGACAATGATGCACTGTATAAAGAAGTTACTGCGTTATCAATTGTCAATGATGTACTGTCAGGCAGCGCCAGGGAATATATTGACCAGTCAGGTCAGGCAGATAAAGCGGTTAATCAAATCCTAGGGGATACGCATTTTCCCTTTACACTACCTTATAGCTTGCCCACCCAACAGATAAATAAAGGACTCGGCGCTAGTAATATTGAACTAGGAACGGTAATTCAACGTGTTGACCCTCAGTTCTCCTGGAATACGACTCAAGAAAAATATAATCAGGTTTTATTGGCATATACCCAATTAAGCAGTGAACAAATTGCTTTGCTGAGTTTGCCTGATGTGTTTACCCAAAATTTTTTAACCCAGACTGAACTCTCCGCCGGCTATTTAAGCGCCAGTACCACGGAAATCTTGGCGGAAAAAGATCTTTCTCGCCACGGCTATATTGTAAAAGCTGCGGACAATATAAAGGGGCCTACTCAGTTAGTTGAGCATAGTGACGCCTCTTATGACGTAATTGAGTTGACATGTACCAATCAGGCTAAAGAAACTATTACCGTTAAATTACGCGGTGAGAATATTATTACTTATCAGCGTACCAAAGCGCGTATGGTGCCTTTTGATAATTCTTCCCCTTTTAGTCGACAATTGAAACTGACTTTTGTTGCTGAAGATAATCCTTCCCTAGGCAACCTAGACAAAGGCCCATATTTCGCCAATATGGATATTTATGCCGCCGAATGGGTGAGGGAAAATGTCAGTAGCGAAACAATGGTAAGCCGACCTTTCCTAACCATGACTTACCGTATCGCTATTGCTAAAGCAGGGGCTTCGTTGGAGGAATTGCAGCCTGAAGCTGACGCGTTCTTCATCAATAATTTTGGCTTGAGCGCAGAAGACAGCAGCCAGTTAGTCAAACTCGTTGCTTTTGGCGATCAAACCGGTTCCAAAGCTGAAGAGATTGAAAGTTTATTGAGCTGTGGAGAAAACTTACCTATTGTTTCACCTAATGTCATCTTTGCTAATCCTATTTTTGGCAGTTATTTCAACGATGAGCCTTTCCCGGCTCCTTACCACTTCGGTGGCGTTTATATTAATGCCCATCAACGAAATGCAATGACGATTATAAGGGCGGAGGGCGGAAGAGAAATTCAGTCACTCTCTAACTTCCGACTGGAGCGGTTAAATCGTTTCATTCGCTTACAGCGCTGGCTGGATTTGCCCTCCCATCAACTTGACCTGCTATTAACATCGGTAATGCAGGCAGATGCTGATAATTCGCAACAGGAAATTACTGAGCCTGTGCTAAAGTCTCTCGGTTTATTCAGGCACTTAAATTTACAGTATAAAATCACGCCGGAAATATTTTCGTCTTGGTTATATCAATTAACGCCTTTTGCCGTTAGCGGTGAAATCGCATTCTTTGATCGCATATTTAATCGTGAACAGCTATTTGATCAACCCTTTATTTTAGATGGTGGTAGCTTTACCTATCTGGATGCTAAAGGCTCAGATGCTAAATCGGTGAAACAATTATGTGCTGGTTTGAATATATCTGCGGTCACTTTCCAGTTTATTGCTCCGTTGGTACAAAGTGCATTAGGGTTGGAAGCTGGGACGTTGGTTCGCAGTTTTGAGGTTGTGTCTAGCCTTTATCGCCTGGTCAGTATTCCGCAGACATTCGGTTTATCGACGGAAGACGGATTAATTTTAATGAATATCCTGACCGATGAGATGGGATATCTGGCGAAACAACCTGCCTTTGACGATAAACAAACGCAGGATAAAGACTTCCTTAGTATCATTTTGAAAATGGAAGCCTTAAGTGCTTGGCTAACAAAGAACAACTTAACGCCGGCCAGCCTGGCATTACTTTTAGGTGTTACCCGATTAGCGGTGGTGCCGACCAATAATATGGTGACGTTCTTTAAAGGTATTGCGAACGGTTTATCAGAGAATGTGTGCCTGACAACGGATGATTTCCAGCGCCAAGAGTTAGAAGGAGCTGATTGGTGGACACTTCTATCAACGAATCAAGTCATTGATGATAGGGGACTCGTGCTTGATATTCATCCAGTCTGGGGTAAGTCGGATGAAGAAATGCTCATGGAAAAAATACAAAGTATTGGTGTAAGCAACGACAACAATACGCTGAGTATTATCGTGCAAATTTTGATTCAAGCCAAAAACGCTCAAGAGAATCTGTTATCGCAAACCATTTCTGCTGAGTATGGAGTAGAGCGCAGTGTGGTGCCGCTTCAATTACGTTGGTTAGGTAGTAATGTTTATAGCGTTTTGAATCAGGTATTAAATAATACGCCTACTGATATATCTAGTATAGATCCGAAGTTGAGTGAATTGACTTATAGCTTATTAATTTATACTCAGTTGATAAATTCGTTAAAACTCAATAAAGAATTCATATTCCTGCGTCTGACGCAACCAAACTGGCTTGGTTTAGCACAGCCCAAATTATCAACTCAATTATCCCTACCTGAAATATATCTCATTACCTGTTATCAGGACTGGGTGGTTAATGCAAATAAAAATGAAGACAGCATTCATGAATACCTTGAATTTGCAAATATTAAGAAAACTGAAGCTGAAAAAACTCTCGTTGATAATAGTGAAAAATGTGCAGAACTGTTGGCGGAAATATTAGCCTGGGATGCCGGTGAAATATTAAAAGCGGCCTCTCTACTTGGATTAAATCCACCTCAGGCGACGAATGTTTTCGAAATCGATTGGATTAGACGACTACAGACATTATCCGAGAAAACGATGATTTCAACCGAGTATTTATGGCAAATGGGCGATTTAACGGAGAATTCTGAGTTTTCTCTGAAGGAAGGCGTTGGTGAAGCAGTTATGGCCGCGTTAAAGGCACAAGGAGATAGCGATAATGTCTAATTCTATTGAAGCGAAACTACAGGAAGATCTACGCGATGCCTTGGTGGATTATTATCTGGGACAAATTGTTCCTAATAGTAAAGATTTCACCAATCTGAGGAGCACCATTAAGAACGTTGATGATTTATATGATCATTTGTTACTGGATACGCAAGTGTCGGCTAAGGTCATTACTTCACGTTTATCTCTGGTGACGCAGTCGGTACAGCAATATATCAATCGAATTGCACTTAATCTTGAGCCTGGTTTGTCTATTAACCAGCAGGAAGCCACTGACTGGGAAGAGTTTGCCAACCGTTATGGGTATTGGGCCGCTAACCAGCAACTAAGAATGTTCCCGGAGATTTATGTTGATCCTACTTTACGTCTGACTAAGACAGAGTTCTTCTTTCAATTAGAAAGTGCCTTGAACCAAGGGAAATTAACCGATGATGTCGCGCAAAAAGCCGTATTAGGTTATCTGAATAATTTTGAAGAAGTCAGTAATCTGGAAATTATTGCTGGTTATCAGGACGGCATCGATATTGAGAACGATAAAACCTATTTCGTTGCCCGAACCCGAATGCAACCCTACCGTTATTTCTGGCGATCTCTGGATGCCAGTCAGCGTAATGCTAATTCCCAAGAGTTGTATCCAACGGCATGGAGTGAATGGAAGGCGATATCCGTACCATTGGAAAACGTTGCTAACGGGATTGTTCGGCCGATTATGATGGATAACCGCCTTTATATTAGTTGGTTTGAGGTGGCGGAAGAAAAGGAGACGGATAGCGACGGCAATATTATTGTATCGGGACGTTATCGCACTAAAATTCGTCTGGCTCACTTAGGATTTGACGGTGTTTGGAGTTCGGGAACAACGTTAAGAGAAGAAGTGCTGGCTGACCAGATGGAAGAAATGATCGCGGTGGTCGATCGCATGGAAGATGAGCCTCGTCTAGCACTGGTTGCATTTAAAGAAATGAGTGAAAGTTGGGACGTCGTATTTAGCTATATCTGCGATAGTATGCTGATTGAATCCAGTAATTTACCGACTACCACTCATCCGCCAAAACCAGGAGACGGTGATAAAGGATTGTCTGATCTGGATGATTACGGTGCTAATCTGGTTTGGTTCTATTTACATGAGACTGCCAATGGAGGCAAAGCGGAGTACAAGCAGTTAATTCTCTATCCGGTTATTATTAACCGGGATTGGCCAATTGAATTGGATAAAACTCATCAGGGAGACTTTGGCACTGTCGATGATTTCACGCTGAATTCTAATTATACTGGCGATGAATTAAGCCTGTATTTGCAATCTTCGTCCACCTATAAATATGACTTTTCTAAAAGTAAAAATATTATTTATGGCATCTGGAAGGAAGATGCAAATAATAATCGCTGCTGGCTTAACTATAAACTTTTAACGCCAGAAGATTACGAGCCGCAAATTAATGCTACGTTGGTAATGTGTGACAAAGGTGACGTCAATATCATTACTGGATTCAGTTTGCCTAATGGCGGTGTTGATGCAGGCGGAAAAATAAAAGTTACTCTTCGGGTTGGTAAAAAACTCCGGGATAAATTCCAGATTAAACAATTTAGCCAAACTCAGTATTTGCAGTTCCCTGAGGCGTCCAGTGCTGACGTTTGGTATATCGGAAAGCAGATTAGGTTAAATACGCTGTTTGCTAAAGAACTTATAGGTAAGGCAAGCCGAAGTCTGGATTTGGTTTTAAGTTGGGAAACGCAGAATAGTCGTTTAGAAGAAGCTATTTTAGGTGGCGCGGCTGAACTTATCGATTTAGATGGCGCAAACGGCATTTATTTCTGGGAGCTATTTTTCCATATGCCATTTATGGTGTCCTGGCGCTTTAATGTGGAACAGCGGTATGAAGATGCGAACCGTTGGGTTAAATATTTGTTTAATCCGTTTGAGTGTGAAGATGAACCGGCATTGTTGCTAGGCAAACCGCCGTATTGGAATAGTCGTCCGTTAGTGGATGAACCATTTAAGGGTTATAGCTTAACGCAACCTAGCGATCCCGATGCCATTGCTGCCAGCGATCCTATTCATTACCGTAAAGCGGTCTTTAATTTCCTGACCAAGAATATTATTGATCAAGGCGATATGGAATATCGCAAATTGCAGCCGTCGGCCAGAACGCTGGCGCGTCTGAGTTATTCAACGGCCAGTTCATTATTAGGGCGTCGTCCTGACGTGCAGCTGACTAGTTTCTGGCAACCGCTCACTCTTGAGGATGCGTCCTATAAAACGGACAGTGAAATTCGTGCTATTGAAATGCAAAGTCAGCCATTAACATTTGAGCCTGTCGTGCATGACCAAACCATGAGCGCCGTGGATAATGATATCTTTATGTATCCAATGAATAACGAATTGAGGGGGTTGTGGGATCGGATTGAAAACCGTATTTACAATTTGCGCCATAACCTGACGTTGGATGGAAAAGAAATCAATATGGATCTTTATGATTCAAGTATTTCTCCACGTGGTTTGATGAAGCAACGTTATCAGCGGGTCGTTACCGCTAGAAACGCCAGTAAGATGAACTTCAAAGTCCCTAACTATCGTTTTGAGCCGATGTTAAACCGGTCAAAATCGGGTGTTGAGACTCTTATTCAATTCGGCAGTACTTTATTGAGCCTGTTAGAACGCAAAGATAGTTTGAGTTTTGACGCTTACCAAATGATTCAGAGTGGCGACCTTTATCGCTTCTCGATTGATTTGCAGCAGCAGGATATTGATATTAATAAAGCCAGTCTGGAAGCATTACAGGTAAGCAAACAGTCTGCTCAGGATCGTTATGATCACTTTAAAGAACTGTATGACGAGAATATCTCTTCGACGGAACAAAAAGTTATTGAGTTACAGTCACAGGCTGCCAATTCGTTGTTGATGGCTCAGGGAATGAGAACGGCTGCCGCCGCTTTAGATGTGATTCCGAATATCTATGGTTTGGCCGTTGGTGGCTCTCACTGGGGCGCACCGCTGAATGCTGCGGCTGAAATTATTATGATTAAGTATCAGGCGGACAGCAGTAAATCTGAAAGCTTGAGTGTTTCTGAATCCTATCGTCGTCGCCGTCAGGAATGGGAGTTGCAGTATAAACAGGCTGAATGGGAAGTTAATTCTGTTGAGCAGCAGATCAATTTGCAGAATATGCAAATTAAAGCAGCTAATAAACGTCTGGAACAGGTTGAAGCTCAACAACAGCAGGCAATGGCTCTACTGGATTATTTCTCCGAACGCTTTACAAACGAAAGTTTATATACCTGGCTGATCAGTCAACTCTCCAGTTTATATTTACAAGCGTACGATGCGGTGCTTTCACTTTGTTTATCTGCAGAAGCTTCTTTGCTATATGAGCTGAATTTGGGCGAGCAGAGTTTCGTCGGTGGTGGCGGTTGGAACGATCTGTATCAAGGATTGATGGCCGGTGAAACACTGAAATTGGCGTTAATGAGAATGGAGCGGGTTTATGTTGAGCAAAACTCTCGTCGTCAGGAAATTACCAAAACGATCTCGTTGAAAGCACTGCTCGGTGAAAGCTGGCCTGCGGAGCTGAATAAGCTAAAACAAAAAACGCCAATTAACTTTAATCTGGAAGAACAGATTTTTGTTGAGGACTATCAAGAGCTGTATCAGCGCAGAATTAAGTCGGTTTCGGTCAGTTTGCCGATGTTAGTTGGGCCTTATGAAGACGTGTGTGCGCAGTTGACTCAGACCTCCAGTAGTTATAGCACCCGGGCAGACCTCAAGACGGTAGAAAATATGCTGACTAAAAGAACGTTTGCCGATACGCCGCACTTGGTTCGTAGTATTCAACCCAATCAGCAGATTTCTTTATCGACTGGGGTGAATGATAGTGGGCTGTTTATGCTTAATTTTGATGATGAGCGTTTCTTGCCATTTGAAGGTTCTGGCGTTGATTCAAGCTGGCGTTTGCAATTCACCAATTTGAAACAGAATTTGGATAGCCTCAACGATGTCATTCTACATGTGAAGTATACAGCCGCGATTGGCTCATCAACTTTCAGTCAGGGCGTAAGGAAAATATTGGCCAATATAAACAACGATGAATAACTGCTGTTTTTGATCAGCTATTTATTTTTTCAATCATATTTATCTCACTTGGCTCCTTTTTAATCAAAGGAGCCAACAAAAATAGTGGAGTTCGGTTATGGTCAATAAATATACTTACACCTCATCTAAAGCAATGTCTGATATTAGTGATGTTATTGGTGAACCTTTAGCTGCATGGGATAGTCAGGTCGGTGGGCGGGTATTTAACGTTATATTTGATGGTAAAGTTTATACCAATACCTATTGGGTTGAACGCTGGCAGGTTCCCGGTATTGGTAGTTCTGATGGTAACCCTCACAATGCCTGGAAATTTGTACGGGCGGCAACGGCAGACGAAATAAATAAAATAGGGAATCCAACCACAGCAGATGTTAAACCGACGGAAAATATTCCTTCACCGATATTGGTCGAAGATAAATATACCGAGGAAACGTATTCTCGCCCTGACGTAAATTTTAAAGAAGATGGCTCGCAAGGGAACCTTTCTTACACTGCAACCCGAGTTTGCGCCCCGATGTACAATCATTATGTTGGTGATAAAACAAAACCGAAGCTGTCGGCTTATATTACCGACTGGTGCCAATATGATGCTCGTCTAGACGGCGGTGGTAGTAAAGAAGAAGAACGTGGGCGTGGTTTTGATTTAGCGACGTTGATGCAAAATCCCGCTACCTATGATCGACTGATTTTCAGTTTCCTCGGTATTTGCGGTGATATCGGCAGTAAAAGTAAAAAAGTGCAGGAAGTCTGGGACGGATGGAATGCTCAGGCACCGAGTTTAGGTTTACCTCAGATTGGTAAAGGGCATATTGTTCCGTTGGATCCCTATGGTGATTTAGGCACTGCTCGTAACGTGGGGTTGCCGCTTGAAAGCGCCGATACCAGTATTGAATCTGGCACATTTTTACCTTATTACCAGCAAAACCGTGCTGCTGGCCTATTGGGTGGATTGCGTGAACTGCAAAAGAAAGCTCATGCGATGGGCCATAAACTCGATCTGGCCTTCAGTATTGGTGGTTGGAGTTTATCCAGCTATTTCTCCGCTTTAGCGGAGAACCCGGATGAGCGCCGCGTTTTTGTTGCCAGCGTGGTTGATTTCTTTGTGCGTTTCCCAATGTTCAGCTGCGTGGATATCGACTGGGAATACCCCGGTGGCGGTGGCGATGAGGGAAATATCAGCAGTGATAAAGATGGCGAAAACTATGTATTGCTGATTAAAGAGCTACGCAGCGCATTGGATAGCCGTTTTGGTTACAGTAACAGAAAAGAGATCTCAATCGCTTGTAGCGGCGTCAAAGCGAAATTAAAGAAATCCAATATTGATCAGTTGGTTGCTAATGGTCTAGATAATATTTATCTGATGAGCTACGACTTCTTTGGCACCATCTGGGCCGATTATATTGGTCATCATACAAACCTGTATTCACCAAAAGATCCCGGCGAACAAGAGTTATTTGATTTATCGGCCGAAGCAGCGATTGATTATTTGCATAATGAACTTGGTGTTCCGATGGAGAAAATTCATTTGGGGTACGCTAACTACGGGCGCTCAGCGGTAGGGGGGGATCTGACAACCCGTCAGTATACCAAAGATGGCCCAGCGTTAGGCACGATGGAAAATGGTGCTCCGGAATTCTTCGATATCGTTAAAAACTATATGGATGCCGAGCACAGCTTAAGTATGGGTAAAAATGGTTTTGTGCTGATGACTGACACGAATGCCGATGCTGATTTTCTGTTTAGCGAGGCTAAAGGCCACTTTATTTCATTAGATACCCCTAGAACGGTAAAACAAAAAGGTGAATATGCCGCGAAAAATAAATTAGGCGGCGTATTTTCCTGGTCTGGCGATCAGGATTGCGGGTTATTAGCCAATGCAGCCAGAGAGGGACTGGGTTACGTTGCCGATTCTAATCAGGAAACGATTGATATGGGGCCGCTGTATAATCCAGGCAAAGAGATTTACTTAAAATCAATTTCTGAAATTAAGAGCAAGTAAGCGTTTTACAGCGCCAATTGTTATTTAATCGCGATTGATTTCTATTAATTATCTAGCCTATTAATTTAAATTAATTGAAAAATCAGATAGCGGAACGTGGCGGGTTGTTTTATTGCTTATTTAAAATGGCGTTATTTATAACCTGTCACGGTCTGGCAATGTTCGGCTATTGATTAATAGCTGACAGGAGTCTTTATGCAAAATTCACAGGAAATGGCTATCACGACCCTTTCATTGCCGAAGGGCGGAGGGGCAATTAATGGGATGGGCGAATCAGTGGGTCAAGCAGGGCCTGATGGAATGGTGACCTTTTCCATACCATTACCCTTCTCCGCAGGTCGTGGCGTAGCCCCGGCGCTTTCGTTGAGTTATAGCAGCGGTGCAGGGAATGGCCCTTTTGGTATGGGATGGCAATGTAGTGCGATGAGTATTAGCCGTCGTACTCAAAAAGGGGTTCCCCAATATAACGAAGATGACGAGTTTCTTAGCCCTTCCGGGGAAGTGATGGCTATCGCTTTAAATGATAGTGGTTTTGAAGATGTGAGAACGGCTAACCGTCTACAAGGTATCCCATTACCTTTCAGCTATAAGGTCACTCGTTACCAGCCGCGCCTTATTCAAGACTTCATCAAAATAGAATATTGGCAACCCGTTAAACAAACTGATGGCACGCCATTCTGGATAATTTATTCTCCCGATGGACAAACGCATATTCTGGGGAAAAATTCCCATAGTCGGGTGGCTAATGCTGAAAACCCATCGCAGATTGCTAGCTGGCTGTTGGAAGAAACGGTTACGCCTACCGGCGAGCATATTTACTATCAATATAGCGGCGAGAATCAAGTCAATTGTACTGATGCGGAAATAGCGCTTCATCCACAGGATAGTGCCCAGCGTTATTTAGCGCGGATTGACTACGGTAATATTTCCCCTCAAGCCAGTTTATTTGTTTTAGATGAAGAACTACCTAATCTCACCCAGTGGTTATTCCATTTAGTGTTTGATTACGGCGAGCGAGATATCTCTATTAATAAAATTCCTACTTTCGAGGGAGGAGCCACCGGTTGGTTAGCCCGGCCAGATATGTTTAGCCGCTACGACTTTGGAATTGAAATTCGAAATCGCCGCTTATGCCACCAGGTATTGGGGTTCCATCGGCTGGAGGCCTTGAATGATCGAGATGTGACTGACGAAATTCCCGTTTTGGTGAATCGACTCACGCTAGATTACGACCTGAATAACAGCGTCAGCACCTTGGTAGCTGTCCGTCAGGTGGCGTATGAAACGGACGGCAGCCCAATCACTCAGCCGCCGTTAGAATTCGACTATCAGCGTTTTGATACAGGGAGTATTCCCGGCTGGCAGGAAATGCCGCAGCTTGAGGCTTTTAACGGCTATCAACCATACCAAATGATTGATCTGTATGGTGAAGGTACACCAGGCATTCTGTATCAGGAAACGCCGGGTGCCTGGTGGTACAAATCGCCGCAACGCCAAATTGGGGGCGATTCTAATGCCGTGACCTATGGGGCAATGAAAGCGTTGCCCAAAATCCCTCGCTTGCAAGAGGGAGCGACGCTGATGGATATCAACGGTGACGGTCGTTTGGATTGGGTGATCACTTCAGCGGGAGTACGAGGTTTTCATAGCATTCATTCGACAGGTGAATGGACACATTTTACACCATTGAACACCTTACCCACCGAGTATTTTCACCCGAAGGCACAATTAGCAGATCTGGTTGGCGCGGGATTATCTGATTTGGTGCTTATCGGGCCTAAAAGCGTGCGGTTGTATGCCAATCAGCAGGGGAACTGGGCTCCGGCGCAGGATGTCACGCAGGCAGAAAACGTCAGCTTACCGGTCATTGGAATCGATTCCCGTCAATTAGTCGCTTTTGCCGATATGTTAGGTTCGGGTCAGCAGCATCTGGTCGAGATCACGGCAGATAGCGTGAAATGCTGGCCAAATATGGGACACGGCCGTTTTGGCCAACCTTTGACTTTGGAAGGATTTAGTCAGCCGCAGACCAGTTTCAACCCCGATCGGGTGTTTCTGGCTGATATTGATGGTTCTGGCACTAACGACATTATTTATGCTCATTCGGAATGTCTAGAGATCTACCTAAACGAAAGCGGTAATCGCTTTAGTAAACCAATCTCTTTATTACTGCCGGACGGTGTGAATTTTGATAACACCTGTCAACTGCAAGCAGCTGATATTCAAGGATTAGGCATCGCCAGTTTGGTGATGACGGTGCCGCATATGTCACCGACTCATTGGCGCTGCGATCTGGCGTTGAATAAGCCTTGGTTATTGAATGTGATGAATAATAATCGGGGGGCGGAAACCTGCTTGTTTTACCGCAGTTCGGCTCAATTCTGGCTGGATGAAAAACAGTTGGTTGAGGCGGCGGGGCAGCAACCTGAATGTCATTTGCCATTTCCTATGCATTTACACTGGCGTAGCGAGATTTTTGATGAGATTACAGGTAACCGTCTCACTCAAGAACAAGAATATGCCCACGGTTCCTGGGATGGCCAAGAGCGGGAATTTCGTGGCTTTGGCCGGTTGATTCAGCGCGATACGGATGGTTTTGCCCAGGGAACGGTCGACATTCCTACTCATCCTTCCCGAACTGTTAGCTGGTTTGCTACGGGAATCCCTGAGATTGACACTACGCTATCCGCAGAGTTTTGGCGCGGAGATGATCAGGCATTCAGCCCTTTCTCACCTCGGTTTACTCGTTGGGAAAACGATTCAGAGGCTGGTTCCGATGTTGCTTTTATACCTTCAGAGCATGATGCCTTTTGGCTGAATCGCGCGATGAAAGGGCAACTTTTGCGCAGCGAACTGTATGGTGATGATGGCACTCCCGAAGCCGAGATTCCTTATTCGGTCACAGAAATGCGTCATCAGGTGCGGGCGTTGCCCACAACCGACGCCACAGTACCTTCGGCATGGTGTTCCACCATTGAAACCCGAAGTTATCAATACCAACGGGTGGCCGCTGATCCTCAATGTAGCCAACAAGTAGTCATAAAAGCGGATCGCTATGGTTCGCCATTATTAAGTGTGGCAATCAATTACCCGCGACGTAAAAAACCGGAAAAGTCGCCCTATCCTGATGATTTACCGGAAACGCTGTTTGATAGCAGCTACGACACGCAGCAGCAGCAACTGCATCTGACCAAACAACAGCAAAATTATTTTCATTTGACCAATGACGATAACTGGCTGTTAGGGCTGCCAAAAGAGCAACGAAACGATGGCTATCAGTACGATCAGGAACGCGCTCCGGCTAACGGATTTACGCTAGAAACGCTCATCGCGTCCAATAGCCTGATCGGTTCGAATCAGCCGTTTACCTATTTGGGCCAAAGTCGGGTGGCTTATCAGGGCGGTGTGGATGAACAACCGTCTTTGCAGGCGCTGGTGGCCTACGGCGAAACCGCTATTCTGGACGAGAAAACCCTACAGGCCTTTGTCGGCGTGCTGGACAGCAAAACGCGCGATGAATTGCTGTTTTCCGCCGGTTATCAGTTGGCTCCGCGCTTGTTTAGGGTTGAGTCAGAGCCGGATGTTTGGGTTGCCCGTCAGGGTTACAGCGAATTCGGTGACTATTCGCAATTTTGGCGTCCTCTCAGCCAGCGTAGTACGTTGTTAACAGGGAAAACTACGTTGAAGTGGGATAAGCATTATTGCGTAGTGATAGAAACCCAGGATGCGGCTCAACTGGTGACACAGGCGCGCTACGATTACCGATTCCTTACCCCATATAGCCTGACGGATGCCAATGATAACCAGCACTACGTGGTTTTGAATCCGTTTGGGGAGGTGATTGCCAGCCGGTTTTGGGGAACGGAAGCGGGTAAAGACGCGGGATACAGCACTCCTCAAGCCAAACCTTTTGTGGTACCTGCCACGATTGAGGCAGCACTGGCGTTAAGCCCCGGAATTCCGGTGGCTCACTGCGCCATTTTTGAACCTGAAAGCTGGATGCAAAAACTGACGCAGCACGATGTTTCCGAACGAATGGCGGATAACGGTACTCTTTGGAACGCATTGCTGCAGGCGCGTTTTGTCACCGAAGATGGTTATGTCTGCGCGCTGGGTCGGCGGCGCTGGATGGCGCGCCATGGTTTATCGGTGCTGATGTTGACGCTACTGGCCGAGATTCCGCGTACGCCGCCTCATTCCCTTACTATTACTACCGATCGCTACGATAGCGATGACCAACAACAATTACGGCAACGTATTCTATTCAGTGATGGTTTTGGCCGCCTGCTACAAAGCGCTCAGCGTGTTGAAGCCGGTGAGAGCTGGCAACGCAGCGAAGACTCCTCGCTGGTGGTCAATGTTTCCGGCACACCAGCCTTAGTGGTGACGGATAATCGTTGGGCGGTTTCCGGACGTACGGAATACGACGGGAAAGGGCAAGGAATACGCGTTTACCAGCCTTATTTTCTGGATGATTGGCGTTATCTCAGCGATGACAGTGCACGCACTGACCTGTTTGCCGACACGCATATTTACGATCCTTTAGGGCGCGAATATCAGGTCATTACCGCGAAAGGTTACCGGCGTGAACGCCAGTATACCCCGTGGTTTGTGGTGAATCAGGATGAGAACGATACGGCAGCAAATCTGGCGATTTAGTTCCCATAAGAAAATTCGCCCTACATTGTCGTGGGGCGGATGAAAACGAGGAAATATGGTGTTGAAAGCCATTCCCTATCAAAAGGATAACCGAGATGAACCAGTTTGATTCTGCGCTCCATCAGGGCACGCCGGGGGTTAGCGTGCTGGATAATCGTGGCCACGTTATACGGGAGTTACGGTATTATCGCCATCCAGATACACCGCAGGAAATTGCTGAGCGTATAGCTTTTCATCAATATGATAGTTATGGGTTTATTTCTCAAAGTATCGATCCGCGTCTGGCGGAAAGACGAAAGCAGGATAGTTCGGTTAAGCCGAATTTGTCTTACTTTACGGCCCTTAGCGGCGAAGTTTTGCGTACTGACGGCGTTGATGCAGGCACAATCTTTTCCCTGAATGATATTGCCGCTCGTCCTGCCATTAGCATTTCCGCCACCGGCGTGTCACATACCTGGCAATATGAAGGTGAAAATCGGCCGGGGCGGGTACTCAGTCGCAGTGAAAGGGAGAAAGATCGAGAAGAGCGAATTATTGAGCGCTTTTACTGGGCTGGCAGTGATGCATCGCAAAAAGCGAACAATCTGGCGGGGCAATGCTTACGCCATTATAACAGCGCCGGGCTGAATCAAACGCTGAGTATTGCGCTCACTGGCACGCCGATATCGGCGTGCTTTCAGCCACTGCTGGAGAGCGCAGAGCCGGAATGGCAGGGGACGAATGAATCGGCGTGGCTGGAATTATTGACGCCGGAAATTTTCACCACTTACAACCGCGCCGACGCCAATGGGGAAACCTTGGTACAAACGGACGCCATGGGGAATATCCAACGGTTGGCCTACGATGTAGCCGGTTTTCTTAAAAGCAGCTGGCTGAGTTTAAAGGGCGGGCAAGAGCAGATCATAGTCAAATCGTTGACCTATTCGGCCGCCGGACAAAAGCTGCAAGAAGAGCACGGTAACGGTGTGCTCACCACTTATAGCTATGAGGCGGAAACTCAGCGTTTAATCGGTATCAGAACCGAGCGTCCAGCGGGGCATTTATCGGGAGCCAGAGTGTTTCAGGATCTGCGTTATACCTACGATCCCGTAGGTAACGTGCTGCGTATTACCAATGACGCGGAAGCGACTCGTTTCTGGCGTAATCAGAAAGTGGTGCCAGAAAATACCTACATCTACGACACTTTGTACCAATTAGTCAGCGCCAACGGGCGCGAAATGGCAAACATTCCGCAACAGAGTAGCCAACTTCCCACACTGTCTCCGATTGATAACAATGCATATACCAATTACATCCGCAATTATCACTATGATTCTGCTGGTAATTTGATGCAAATTCGCCATACATCGGCCGCAGCCAATAATAGTTACACCACCAATATAACTGTTTCAAAATACAGCAATCGTGCGGTATTAAGCTCACTAACCGACGATGTCGATAAAGTGGAGGCGTTCTTTGACGCCGCGGGACGGCAGAACCAACTATTGCCTGGTCAAACGTTAAGCTGGAATGCTCGCGGTGAACTGGCGAAGGTCACGCCGGTTGCGCGCGATGGGCAGGAATCTGACAGTGAAACATACCGTTATGATGCTAATAGTCAGCGCGTTAGCAAAATGGCTATTCAGCAGTCCAATAACAATACCCAAACTCGGCGAGTGCTCTATCTGGCAGGTCTGGAACGAAGAACAATTCATCAAGGTAATACGTTGTTTGAAACGTTACTGGTGGTGAAAATTGGCGAAGCTGGCCGGGCGCAGGTACAGGCAATGCACTGGGAGCTTGGGCAACCTACTGAAGTGGCTAACGACGAACTGCGTTACAGTTACGATAATCTGATTGGCAGCAGTGGGTTAGAGGTGGATGGAACCGGGCAATTGATCAGTCAGGAGGAATATTACCCCTATGGTGGTACTGCCGTGTGGATGGCGCGCAGTCAACGAGAAGCGAGTGATAAAGCCTATGGCTATTCAGGCAAGGAACGGGACGCCACGGGGTTGTATTACTACGGTTTCCGCTACTATCAGCCGTGGGCTGGCCGCTGGCTGAGTGCCGATCCGGCGGGTACGATAGATGGGCTGAATCTATTTAGAATGGTCAGGAATAACCCGATTGTACTCCATGATCCTGACGGCTTGGCTCCGGGTTTTTTTGAGCGCATCAGTTCATTTCGGAAGAAAGACACATTAACGATTTCATCCCTCAAAGGAACCGGGCCGTTTTATACCCGTTCAGAAAGCGAGATTGACATCGATTTTCTGTTCTCCAGACAGGATAGGGATAAAGACTTTCCGCCACAGAACCACAAGGAACTTTCTGCGGAAGATCGTCGAGAGGTGTTAGAAGTTTCCTCAGGTGAGAATATCACATCATCCAATAAATCCTCTAAATGGTATGCAGGAACACATTGGGAAACTAAACCATTAAAAAATAATACTGATCTGGTGGTTCTTCACAACGGTGTGCAGGGTGCCGCAGGGATTAATATTAATCTGAATGATATAAAACCTGGCCGCTCCGTGCTGGTGACGGCTGGGACATTAACCGGATGTACGATGATTACCGGTGTTAAAGGGAATAATTTTTATGCTTTGCATGCCGGAACCGGAACCCCATCCGAAAATTGGGTAACCGGTGAACACGGAGTGACGGATAATTTCCGAATGCTGAATAAGTTAATTCCGGATGCCGGTATTGACCTGAATCCAGAAGCCGTGAATGACAGCTTATTAACGATATTGGATTATTTTGATAATGGAACTATCGCTTACAACGGTAAGAAAGGCAGTGAAATACATAGAGATGCAGATAATATTCTAAATTACCGAACCACAGGTTACGAAAATACCGTTGGTGTATCTTTCAGTCTATTAACAAAAGACAAAAATGGTGAGGTGTCGGCATCAACGTTATTAGAGCTTGGTGAGCTAAAACCGCATAAGAAACATAGAACAAGAGGCCAGTTTGGAATGACTGAACTGAAATACGAGGCCAGAAAGAATACCGTCGTTAAATTACGCTGAAGCACTAGCCTGCCTGATTTAATCATTTATTTAATAGGGCAGGCTATTTTTTCATCCTCACTATGTTGTTTTTATATTTTCAAACTGCGCTATCAAAAATAGCCATAAATAATATGGGGTGTCGAGCAACATTCTTTTAGTACGTAATCGTATAGTTCACATCTATCGAACGTATTCCCATTCATGTGCTCGTTTTTTTCATGTTTAACCAGGAGATATTTATGGACATACAGCTGTTTAGTAAAACCCCATCGGTCACGGTGTTTGATAACCGGGGCCTAAGCGTTCGCGATATCGCGTATCGCCGTCATCCTGATACACCTAAAGTGACGGAGGAATGTATCACCTATCATCAATTCGATTTTCGCGGTTTTCTGGCTCAAAGTTTAGATCCAAGACTAAATCATAAAGAGGTTACTAATTTTTCTTATCTAACTGATTTGAATGGAAATATCATATATACGCAAAGCGTTGATGCGGGTAACACGCTAGTTCTGAACGATACTGAAGGAAGATCCGTTATAGCGATGACCAATATTAGCAGAGGGGAGAATGGTAAGGACGACCTCAGTCTGGCCGTCACCCGAACCTTTCAGTATGAAAATGCCCCGTTGCCAGGCCGTCCACTGAGTGTAACCGAGCAGGTGAACGGCGAAAACGCGCGGATTACAGAGCATTTTGTGTATGCGGGCAATACGCCGCAGGAGAAGAATCTGAACCTCGCCGGGCAGTGCGTCAGTTATTATGATGCGGCCGGCCTGATACAGACAGACAGCGTGTCATTAACGGGTAAACCGTTATCGGTTAGCCGTAAGCTGCTGAAAAATTTGGATGATACGAACATCTTGGCCGATTGGCAGGGGAACGATACTTCCGCCTGGAATAGTCTGCTGGCGACAGAAATCTATACTACTGTGACTCGCACGGATGCGGCGGGTGCGGTGCTGACAACCATTGACGCAGTGGGCAATCAGCAACGCGTGGCGTTCGATATTGCGGGCCAACTGTCAGCGAGTTGGCTGACGCTAAAAGGAGGGCAGGAGCAGGTTATCATAAAGGTGTTGACGTACTCTGCCGCTGGACAGAAGCTTCGAGAGGAAGGCGGTAACGGTGTGGTAACCACTTATACTTACGAGGCGGAAACTCAGCGTTTGATCGGTATTAAAACCGAGCGTCCGAACGGCCATGCCGCCGGTGCGAAGGTGCTACAGGATTTACGTTATGAATACGATCCGGTAGGAAATGTTCTCAGCATCACTAATGACGCAGAGGAAACGCGTTTTTGGCGCAATCAAAAAGTGGTGCCTGAAAATGCCTACCGTTACGACAGCTTATATCAATTGGTCAGCGCCAGCGGACGGGAAGTGGCGGGAGCTGGCCAGCAAGGCAGTGATTTACCTTCCCCTCTCGTTCCTCTTCCCTCTGATTCTTCGGTATATACGAACTATACCCGCACTTATACCTATGATTCCGCCGGTAATCTAATGCGCATCAGACACAGTGCGCCCGCGACCAATAATAATTACACCCTAAACATCACCGTGAGTGAGCGTAGCAACCGTGGCGTAATGAGTTCGCTAACGGAAAACCCTGCTGATGTGGATGCGCTCTTTACCGCAAGTGGAAGCCAAAAGTGCCTACAGCAAGGGCAGAGCCTGATTTGGACACCGCGTGGTGAGTTACGCACTGTGCTTTTAGTGGCTCGCGGCGAAACGGCGGATGACAGTGAAAGCTACCGTTATGACGGCAGCAGCCAGCGTATTTTGAAAATCAGTTCGCAGCAAACGAATCACAGTGCGCGGGTGCAACGGGCGCTATATTTGCCGGGGTTGGAATGGCGAACTATGACTGGCGGCGTGGCGGAAGCGGAAAACTTACAGGTTATCTGCATAGGTGAGGCGGGGCGTGCTCAGGTGCGTGTACTACATTGGGAGAGCGGAAAACCAGATGGAATAATCAACGACCAGATACGCTGGAGCTACGATAACCTCACCTGTAGCAGCGGTCTGGAAGTGGATGGCGATGGGCTGGTCATCAGTATGGAAGAATATTATCCCTATGGCGGAACCGCCGTGTGGGCAGCACGGAGTCATATAGAAACGGCATATAAAACAGTCCGATACTCAGGCAAAGAACGGGATGCAACCGGGCTGTATTATTACGGTTTCCGCTACTATCAACCTTGGGCGGGTCGTTGGCTCTCCGCCGATCCTGCGGGTACGGTTGATGGGTTAAATCTGTATAGAATGGTGAGAAATAATCCACTGCGGCTCACCGATCCGGATGGAATGGCTCCATTAGATTGGCTGGATTTGGATACGACTAATGCGTCTAGGGATATTGTTAAGGCCATTTACCAACTAAACCAGATAGACGGGCCTCATAGAGGCGTTAGAGATACTTATCAACGTATGACTGAAAGTACCGGAATGATTTTACAGGAGACCTTAAATAATGAGGCGGTGCTAAAAGGTATAAAACAGAAAGACAAAGAAAAAAAATCAAGAGGAATGAAATTTACCAATTCAAAATTAAAAACCTACGCCGCTCATGCGGGTGTTTTAAATACGCTGCAACCGGATCCGGTTTATAAAGATGGTTTTCTGAATCTTCCCGGAAGCTTGGGTAATAAAAATACCTTTCCCGGTGTGGAACTGATTGAGGATAAAGTGAAACCGTCACTGAGTCAGTATCATCCTGATAAACTAGGTAAAAGTCAAAGATGGAAGCCAGAATCGAGCCTGGGGTATTACCGAGTCGCAGATACAGAAGCATTTATCACTGGCATCCGTAGCCAATATAAATCATCGGGAACAGATCTTCATGCGGTGGTTGAAGGGCGAATTCGGGATCATCTTTTAGCAAATAATAATGTTTTACCTAAAATGGCCGGGATCGCCGGTTTACATGCAGAAGTACAGGCGCTGAATTATATTATTTCTAATCCTGATATTGAAGGTGGAAACGCCGAAAGGCTCAACGGCAGTTATATCTTTACCCAAAGGCTGGTTGGGGATGTGAATCAAGATTTCCCCGCCTGCTATAACTGTTCCGGAATTATATCCGGTCTGGAAAACGTCATGACCGGACGAGTCAACAATGATGTAAGACTAAAGCGTCGAAAGTCATTTTAGACCAGCGCGCAACGTTGAAATAGGGCCTGATGTGATAGGCATTATTTTTTTTCAAATCTGAATACGTAAGTTATACCGCTCCCAATATTGGGAGCGTTTAATTTTCGGGTATTATTATTCCCCTAAAAATGTAACGACCGTTGATATTTCTGGCGGCATGAGGGAGGGGGTAAACGTTTTACGAAGTCACCCAAGGTTAAATGGTGTTTTATTTGATCGGCCAGAAGTATTGGCAACGAATAGGATTGGGGGAATTAGGTGATGATTCTTGTTGGGAGTCGCAGCCAGTCTTTTGAATCCAGTCCTGCCGACGATATTTATTTGTGAAAATACATCGTGATAGATTGGCCTAACCAGCAGGTACGGAAAATATTAAAATGTTGCCGTAAGGCAATGCGAGCAGATCCTACAATTATTAATATTGAAGCTGTTATCGGTTAAAATAATGGTTCTAATTTTTGGTGGAGCCAAACCGTCTTGCTATATTAGGTTTTATGATTTTATGATTTTATGATTTTATGATTTTATGATTTTATGATTTTATGATTTTATGATTTTATGATTTTATGGCCGTATTTCTTATCGCCAGGCGTTACCACGACCAATATTAATGAATTTCGTAAATTTAAGGTGCCTAAAATATGTTCATTAGTTATTTGCATTAAAAATAACTACTACAATTATAATCTCTCCTCACGGCAAAGTAGAGTTTATTCCCATCACTTCCCCGTAACCTTCAGTTACAACATTTGCGGAAAGTAAATAATTATATACCTCATGTCCATATTGGCCTACAAATTTGTAGAATGAAAAAAATCGGATATTCTCAGGTGGTCGTAAAATTGGTGTGGCCGACGTATATTGCCGATTTTTGAAAGTATATTTCGCTTAAAAACGTTAGCTTCTTTCATGTTTATTACGAAGTTCGGGTTTATATTTTGGCAAGACCACCGCTATAAATATCTGTCTATTCATCTCATAATTTTCTTAGCCTTTTTTCAGGTACATATTATGCCTTTATACCCTTTAGTTCCCAATAATCGTCAGGTTTCAATTGAAACACAGTTAATTGCAAATGCCACTACGCCGGAAGAGCGCACCGAGGTTAAAAATCTGTTTGCCCAGATAAAGATGCTGCACAATGTTCCAGAATCGCAGACGGTGGTGTCATCAGGCCGGCCAAGTCTAAAAAATGTCTTGTTGCATGGATTGTTGGCACAAGGCGGTATGCCGTTAACATCCGAGCGGGCCGCTCCTGTGCTGATCGCAGGACACGGAGCTAATCCTATAGCCCAAACGCTGGGGCAGGTTCGAAATTTACAGCGGGAAATCGCAACCACTCCCACTCTTCTAACCGAAGAAACAAAGCTGCGTATGCCACGCTATGCGGTATTTCCACCTAAAACAACGCCTCAACCGCCAGTTCTGGATGACGTCAAAATTGTTAAGATGTTTGATTTTTCCTGTATGAATAACGGCGAAAATCTGACTTTTGCACAAATACTACGTCAAATTGGTAAAACTTTGAGGCAGCCAATTACCATGATGACGGTTGAAAGTAAGAATATAGATAGCTGGAATAAAGGCCAAGGGTGCCCTACGAATCAGGAAATAGAGAAAGCGACCAATATTACCGAGAGGATTGATTCTATTACTTCTCAGCTTTTAACTTTATTGCCCGGTAGCCAGCCTTTGGCTATTGCTCAATATATTGTCGGACCTTTGCTGGAACACGCGGCTAATGATCTTGAAGGAAAGCCTACTTCGCCAGAAGAGGAACTGAATTTATTACAGCAAGTGACTCAGCAAGCCAAATTCAGCATAAGTGCCAGCACGCATAGTGAACAGCAACGCTTATATACCAGGCCAATATCTGAACCGAAACTACCACAGGTAGAGCTGCCAAAGTTCTATCTGAAGAATGGAGTTAACCATATTAAACTGGCGCTCAATGGCAAACTTCATGATGTTCCTCTCGTTGAGCATAAAGGGAAAAGTTTCGCTGTGTTGCCTAAAGGAAAAAATGGCGGAGAACGCCGGCAGCAAGTCTATTTCAGCTACCTTTCGCAGGAGTGGAAAACGACTGGCGATGGTAAATTCATTCGCTTTAGTAAATTAGATCAGCGTGTGGCACATGAACTCTCCCTTCATTCTCGCCATCGCCATAAAACTGCCGACGGCAACGCCAACGTTTACAGCGTACGTAATCCTGTTTCATCTCAGCCTCAACGATTGCAGGCCATTGAACTCTATGGTCGATTGGTGCCTTATCGCTACGATTTGGCCAGTCATGAGCAATTTGTTTACGATGCTAGGCAGCCAGAATCCACGGGTCATAAAGTAGAATATGCGAATCAAGAATGGCACATTAAAGCACCGGTCTCTCTGGACGTGGTGCCTGAAGTGTCTACGGCCATGGGTAAATATGATATTCAACCGCTGCAGTTGAATGAAGCGAAGCTTTCTGCGCCAAACCATTTCGGTATTCAACGTACCCGTAACGGAAAGCAGGTGATTAAGATTGATGGAAAGCATTATTCAATTTCTCAACAAGGAAAGCAGTTGCTACTGGGACATAGAAATAATATTCCTATCGAGCTGACATCAGGGGAAGGGAGTAAGGTAAAGCTGGCATTGGCGAATACAGGAACGGCGGGTAATAAGGCATTTAATCTGGTAGATCTGCCAATAATTGGTAAATCCTTGAAGGTTCAAATGGCTCGTAAGGTTATTACCAAATCCTTGCCAATTGCTAAAGCTAAAATTGAACTGACTCTTGAAGCCATGGATAAGCCCGAACTCAGAGAACAGGTGAAATTAGCGCAAAAAGCGTATTTTGGCAGAGAGTTTCCGCTTAAACCACAGAATGAAATTATACTACGTAAGACGTTGAGTCATATCAAAAATGACTTAGAGCGTATTAGCCATCGTAATTTCAGTTTCGACAGTCAGGTAGGAGAGACAAATACGGTGGCCGAGTTGTCAAAAGATCAATACCGTCAGTTGGGTAGAAATCCTAATAGCAAAATAATCAATGTAGGTCGCGACGGTTTTCACACCTATTACAAAATGATGGGAAAAAGTAAGCAAGCGGTGGCCGATGTACTCATTCATGAGTTGTCTCACGGTGCGCCAAACTCACTTGATTTTGTGTATATAGGTACTCGGCAGCAGACGAAAGTCGGCAACGTTGATGTGTTCGAACTGATTAATCTCGGAAATAACAATCTCAATAACCCAGATGCGGGTCAGGCACCGCAAAGTGTATATGCAGGAAGCGATCTCAAGGATTTCAATAGTATTAATACTTCGGGTTCAAAAGGTTTGAAGAATGCTGACTCCATTGCACAATATGTTTCCTTTTTGAGTAAAGCAGAACGAAATCCTGACGCTTTTAATCAGGATTATCAGTCTCTGCTAACGGCAGCGGAAAAATCCAATGACTTCCAGCAGCGTGTAGAAGAAAGCGTGCCAGTCAGCCGCAGCCGTCGCGCGGTAGAGTCGATTCATCAGCCGCCGTCTGGTCTTCTGTTAGCTATAGAAAGAGATTCTGGGCGCTATCACCTCTATCGACCACTGTAGTGTTAATCCGAATGGCTAAGGTTATAATGCTGTCATGACTTCTCGCCGGATAATACATCATACTTTCTTGTTTATCCGGCGATGCCAAAAAATAAAGAGCTAAAAGATGACATTATTTATGTGGCAGATAATGAAGATGTATTGCCGATATTCAATAGTAAAAATACCTGCATAGCTTGATAAAGTCGAAAGTTTGAATTTTCGTGAATTAATACGACGAGAAGTCAGAGCTTTGCGGAGTATTTAACCCTATCGTTCGGTCTTTTCATTGTGAAGATTGAAATTAGAATGATTCCAATATAAGAAATAAAAAATGAATGGGAAATAGCAGGATTACTCACTATGGCGAAATTTTATTAGTTGGCTGCCGAAAATACGGCAGCACAATGTTAACTGATTAGATAAGACAAAATAGACATATATTTAATGGTTAGGCCTCTGGCATGGCCGAAGAGTGATGTGTTGATATTTTCCACTCATTGCCGTCCCAGGCATAAGTAAAGGTATAACGTGCTGAAACCGTTGATTTATCGGAAAAGGTAAAGGTATAGGTGCCAGTATCAACGGCTTTATTGCAGCCAATACGTATGGTTCGGCTATCAATTTTGCCAACGGGTTTTTTCTCCAGGAAATGCTCAAAATAATCGATACGTTCTGCGTCTGTCAGGCGTACCTTATTCGAAACCGTGGGCAGTAATACCGCATCGCTTAAGTAATTACCTGCCACTTTCTTAGCATCTCCGGTCTGCAAAGAGTCATTCCATTTATCAAATAACCGTTCAATTTGTACCGATTCAACCTTAGTGCAATTGGGAGCCGTTGTAGCCAAAGCGGAACCAGAAATCAGCAGCAGTGAGCCGAATAAGCCAAGTGATTTTTTCATATTTATTCCTTTCTTCAGTTAGTTTTTCCTCCTGTCAGAAGTAACAGTAATAACCTGAGGAAACAACATGGTTTTAATATAGTTACATTTATTTACTATAATTTAGGTAACTATGTAATTTTATATATTGAAGTGAAATAACATACTGATTAATTTACAGGGTATGAGTAAAAAAACAGGAATAAAAAACCTAATTATTTTTATTTCCGCCCATAAAACTCTATTGACATCGAGTTTTATGGTTCATTATAAATATATTTCTGATTGCCATGCTAGAATTCAATTTGGTTCGGTTAATCAATTGAGTTGCAGATTAATCATCATGATAATTAATGATTATTTTATTTGTTATACTCAGCATTTATAGAATGGAATATATATCTTTATTGGGCAGGCTAATTTGATGAGGGGGGTATTTTAGAATAAGACTTGATTGATTTCTTATATCGCCATCCTGTTTTTGCACTCTCTACAACCGAGTTACCTAGAAATTATGAAAAAAGTCATTATTGCTACTATTTTGATGCTGTTTTCATTCAGTGCATTGGATCAGGATGCGGATGTCAATAATTCAGGCGATGTATTATCTACATCAACAACGGCGGAGATAATCAAGAAAGACTGTTCTGGAAAAACGCTAAAGCCGTGGCCAGTTTTGCTTGACCACGACAAGGGAGACCTATGACGATGACGGAAGCGCTTGTCTAAGCTAAAACTGTGATGATTGATAAGGTGGTGTGGGAGTAGATAAAATAATGCGGTGAGTATCGGGAGCATGGATATTCAAGCTGTTGGGAATTGTTGTCGATTTGTGTATCTTCTTACTTGGTTAACTCGCAGCGTAGTTCAAGGATGATTTATATGAGTTTTAAAAATTTCTCTGTTTTAATGGTGTTGTATTTCAGTTTTATTTTCTCTCTGAACGCTGGTACGAATATCAGCCATGATTGGCACTATGTTCCTCCGGAACCCGCTTCTTCTTTGGCAAAGAGCGATCGATCGTCGCTAGATGAAGCGCTGGATAATCAAAAGAATAGAAAAGCGCTGAAGTGGGAGCTTAAAGAGCGATATCGAACGTATTCCGAGCAGAAAATCGATCGGGTAACAGGAGAAGTGGCAGAGGAAAAACAAGGGATAGTGTTTGAATAAATTTATTGAGATGAGATTGGCTCAAAATTTCACGATGAATTTTATCTTATCTAACTATAAATTATAGGTTTTTTTCTGATCTACGGTGTTTTGGCAACCGTTCGCAAGTTTTTAGCTGTGAATACTATTTACCGAGGGGTTCATGACTTTGAGAGCCTACGATAAGTCTTAAAGTAACCCTTGTTTATTGTACGTATATGTTTTGCCACATATACTGCCTGTCGCTAACCGCCATTAGCTCATTATGGAAGAGCGTACGACCATTTCAGTTGTAGGTTCGGGGTTCGAGACCTCGATGGCGGACCAAATAAATAAGCAAACTGGGTTTAAGTCGATGACGGGTACCCCTGAGATGTCCAGTTTGCTTACTCAGATTGATTTACGGCCTATTTATGGATTATTACCAACGGCTGTTTAAACAGTGCTCCGAATATTCATGCGGTCATCGTATAATGGCTATTACCTCAGCCTTCCAAGCTGATGATGCGGGTTCGATTCCCGCTGACCGCTCCAGCTTTAAATACCACTTCAGCCGTTTAACGGCTCCACGCAATCGAGAAACGGTAGGCCGTTAAACTCTGTTCTGACATCAGAGCGACATCTTCTTTATCACGGTGATAATGATCGACGGCGATATCGCCAGTGGTATTTTCAAATGTTTTTCCGAGAATTCGTACAAATTTATCCCAAACTGAAGCTCCTTTCACATCGAGATTCCAGGCTTCTTCTACCTGATTGGCAGCAGACGCAGAGACCCATAAAAAATGATTTGGAAAAACTTTAGTTTTTTTTCTCCATTATTTTTATACCTTTTGGCTGTCATTTTTAGTATTACAAGAATGGAGGCTAAACTACGTGGGTATGATTAAAATCGTAAATCCGAACACTTTATTTTATGCGCTACTGTGTTCACTTATCTCTCTCGCAAAAAACAACCTGCACAGCCTGTTTTTGATGACGAAGTTTATTTGTTATATAGAGAAAAATAGTATGGGTGAGACGTTAAAGCGGTGCGAAAGTGTTTTTTGCGGGTGTTGTTAAATGCCTTAGGGATCGAATTAACCTTTTGGAGTATAAAGTTGGTGATGTTTTCTCTTCAGAACAAAATGAGCTTTGGCGTGGAATATTTCACGTAATGCCTTGCGTAAGATAATGATGGTTTTAGTGGAAAAAGGGCTGCTTGAAAAACATCATGGTTCCGGTATTTATATAAGAAAAAAATCTTCAGCCCAATGTTAATACGCTAAAAAATTTTTTGAGAATGCTCAGCAGGCGAGTAAAAGTTGTACCAATAAAGTGCTCTAGTTTATGGTGATAAAAGCCAATGCGGATATTGCTTCTCAGCTGAAAGTAAAAACGGGCGAGCAGGTTTATCACGCGATATTAAAACTATCGGCTCCGATCATAATCCGTCAACTGGCTGTGAAAGTGAGCGATCTCCGCTGCTATTTTTCATCATTGAAAATAGGAATGGCTTTCCCATGATCGATTATCTTAATTTTCTCCCTCCATGCCGGTTTTTCTGTTTTTAATCTATTCTCCTCTGTGTTTTTAATCCTGCTTTGATGGCAGGCTTAATCATTTTTAACCTGATTGCACTGATTAAAGGAAAAACAGCTTATTAAATGGGTTTTGTGCACAAATAAAGTGCGACGAGGTACAGGGTTAATCTTTTTTTGTATTTAAATTACTGATTTTTAAGCAAAATTATAATTGGCATTGTAATTGCTAAAACTATTTCATCTTGTATACCAGATGGGATACCAATCAATGCCTATATTAACTGTAGCGGAATGGGTCAGTTTTTATCATAAACAGCCTGAACGGCTGAACGCGGCGCTTCAGCACATGAGTAAAGAATGGCATAGCGATGATAATGCATGGATTTACTTGGCTAATGAGCAGGAAATTGGTTCGCAGGTCAATCGGCTGTTAAAGGAAATCAATTCCGGTGGAAAAAAGGCCAGTGATTTCCCCTTATTTGGCGTTCCCTTTGCGATAAAAGATAATATCGACGTTGCAGGTATGCCCACCAGCGCTGCTTGTCCCGCTTTTACTTATTTCCCCGAGGAGGACGCCACCGTAGTTACCCGCCTGAAAGCTGCAGGTGCGATAGCGATTGGAAAAACGAACCTCGATCAGTTCGCGACAGGATTGGTGGGAACCCGTTCCCCCTTTGGTACGGTTGCTAACGCTTTTAACGCGGACTATGTGAGCGGTGGTTCCAGTTCAGGCTCTGCCTCGGTGGTAGCTCGCGGTTTGGTCTGTTTTTCGTTAGGTACCGATACTGCTGGCTCTGGGCGTATTCCGGCTGGTTTCAACAATATCGTCGGGTTGAAGCCGACCAAAGGCTGGCTGTCTACGCGTGGTGTCGTCCCGGCCTGTCGGCTGAATGACTGTGTGTCTATTTTTGCTTTAAGCGTCGAAGATGCCTATTGCATTGCCGAACTGGCGGGAGGTTACGATCCGCTGGACGCCTATTCGCGCAGACATCCGCAAACTGCATCCGCTTGTTTCAACCCGATTCCGCGTTTTGCCGTGCCAGATAGACTGGAGTTTTTTGGCGACTTTCAGGCGGCAGTCGCATTTGACCGTTCGTTGACACGTTTAACCGAAATGGGGGCCGAGCTCGTTGCGATTGATTTCTCTGCGTTCCGGGCGTTGGCCGAACAGCTCTATCAAGGTGCCTGGGTAGCGGAGCGCACGCTGGCCGTTGGGGCGATTTTTCATGCGGAACCGGAAACCATGGATCCTCAGGTGCGCGCTATTGTCGCCAATGGCCTTAACTACAGTGCCTGCGATGCCTGGCAGGCGGAATATACTCGTGCGGAGCTGGCGTTACGCATCAATCAACAATTGAGTCACTTTGATGCGCTGGTTGTGCCGACGTCTCCCACCATTCGCACTCTTTCTGAAATAGCCGAACAGCCGGTGCGCTTCAACGCGCAGTTCGGCACTTACACTCATTTCGCTAATCTGGCGGATTTAAGCGCGCTGGCGTTGCCGGGATATTTTCGAGCCGATGGTCTCCCCGCCGGAATCACCTTGATCGCCCCAGCCTGGCAAGATCGGGCGCTGAGTCAGTTTGGCATTCTCTGGCAATCAGCGCTTTCGCAAAAAGTTGGTGCGATAGGGAAAGTGCTGGCCGCGGCTACGCCGCTAGCGGCCAGCTGTCACCATGTTCGCGTAGCGGTAGTGGGGGCGCATCTGCGCGGTCAGCCGCTCAATTCACAATTAACCCGTCGTGCGGCCACTTTTGTTGCAGAAACCCATACCGCCGCAGATTATCGCCTTTATGCCTTAGCCAATACTCAGCCTGCCAAGCCGGGGCTGGTGCGATCCCGTCATGGCCAGCGGATTGCGGTGGAGCTTTGGGATATTCCGCTGGCTCATTTTGGCGAATTTGTGGCGGAGATTCTGCCGCCTCTGGGGATAGGAACCCTTACGCTGGAAGATGGTTCCACGGCGAAGGGATTTATTTGCGAGCCTACGGCATTGAACGATGCCACGGATATCACTGCCTGGGGCGGCTGGAAAGCCTGGTTGGCCCGTGATCACCGAGCCTGAGGAGGCTATATGTTTAATTCGGTTTTAATTGCCAACCGTGGCGAAATAGCCGTTCGCGCGATTCGGACGCTAAAAAATATGGGAATAACCAGCGTGGCGGTGTATTCCGAGCCTGATGCTAATGCCCAGCACGTTATTGATGCGGATATTGCCGTGGCGTTGGGTGGGGACAAAGCCAGCGACAGCTATCTGGATATCGACAAAATCCTTGCGGCGGCCAGACAAAGTGGCGCTGAAGCGATTTTCCCCGGATATGGCTTTTTGTCTGAACGTGCCGAGTTTGCTCAGGCCTGCGAAGACGCTGGCATTGTCTTTATCGGCCCCACTGCGGAACACATTGCCAGCTTTGGTTTGAAACATCGTGCTCGCGCCTTGGCCGCTGCGGTCGCCATGCCGATGACGCCCGGAACCTCATTACTCGCAACCCTGCGGGAAGCGCAAAGGGCGGCTGAGGACATCGGATATCCGGTGATGCTAAAAACCACCGCAGGGGGCGGAGGAATCGGGCTGATGCGCTGCGATAACGAGGGGGTTCTGGTAGAGGCGTGGGATAGCGTTAAGCGTATGGGGCAGCAGTTTTTCAGCGACGATGGTGTGTTTATCGAGCGTTTTATCGACCGGGCTCGTCATCTGGAAGTGCAAATTTTTGGCGATGGAAAAGGCAGGGTGGTGGCATTGGGAGAGCGGGATTGCTCGCTCCAGCGACGGAATCAGAAAGTTGTTGAGGAAACTCCGGCACCGAATTTACCGCAGGCTACGCGGGAAGCGTTGTATGCCTCTGCCATTGCCTTGGGGGAATCTGTTAATTATCGCAGCGTAGGAACGGTGGAGTTTATTTACGATGCGGCCAGCGATGCGTTTTATTTTCTGGAAGTGAATACCCGGTTACAGGTAGAACATCCGGTGACAGAAAGCGTCACCGGGCTGGATTTGATTGAATGCATGCTGAAAATCGCGGCGGGCGACGCGCTGGATTGGGAACGCATGGTTCAGCCACCGCGCGGCGCATCCATTGAAGTACGTTTGTATGCCGAAGACGCGCTGAAAAATTTCCAGCCCGCGCCAGGCGTACTGACCGAAGTCTGTTTCCCCGAAAATGTGCGCGTTGATAGCTGGGTTAGCAGCGGAAGTGAAGTCAGCGTGTTCTACGATCCCATGATCGCCAAAATTATTGTCCACGGTCAGGATCGCCATCAGGCGCTGGAGCGGCTGGTAATTGCACTAAATACGACACGCTTGCATGGCATTCCGACCAATCTCGATTACCTGCGGCAGATTATCGGTCTTGCCGAATTTAAGGCTGGCGTGATGTGGACGCGTCTGCTGGATAGCGTGGTATACCAGGCTCACAGTATCGAAGTGTTGGAACCGGGTACCTGGAGCAGCGTGCAGGACTGTCCGGGGCGGTTGGGTTATTGGGATATCGGCGTACCGCCTTCTGGCCCGATGGATGATTTCGCTTTTCGTCTGGCCAATCGTATCGTCGGGAACCATCCATCATCGGCGGGAATGGAATTTACTCTGCAAGGCCCAACCCTGCGTTTTCATTGTGATGCCACCATCGCCTTGACCGGAGCCGACTGTCCAGCAGCGCTTGATGGTCGTGTCGTTCCCTATTGGCAGCCGCTGATCGTGAAAGCAGGGCAAATCCTGACGCTGGGGCGAGCCACTCGCGGCTGCCGTACTTATCTCGCGGTGCGTTACGGCCTGGATGTACCGGTCTATCTTGGTAGTCGCTCGACGTTTGCTCTGGGGCAGTTTGGTGGTCACGCCGGCCGTACCCTGCGCGTGGCGGACATACTGGCGATATCTCGGCCCGATCTGGCAGCCTGTACCACCCCTGCGCCGATTGCGCTGCCGCAAATACCGGAGCCAGCCCTGATCCCGCAGTACGGCGACTTGTGGGAGATTGGCGTGCTGAACGGGCCTCACGGTGCGCCAGATTTATTCACCGCCGCATCGATGGAAACCTTCTTTGCCAGCGAATGGCTGGTGCATTACAACTCAAATCGTTTAGGGGTGCGGCTGGTGGGGCCTAAGCCCGAATGGGCAAGAGCTGACGGTGGCGAAGCAGGGCTACATCCGTCCAATGTCCATGACTGCCAATATGCCATTGGTTCAGTGAATTTCACCGGTGATTTTCCGGTGATTTTGACTCAGGATGGCCCCAGTCTGGGGGGGTTTGTGTGTCCGGTGACCATTGCTAAAGCCGAACTGTGGAAAGTCGGGCAGGTTAAACCGGGCGACCGAATCCGTTTTCGCAGGGTGACGTTTGAGCAGGCGCAGTCTCTGGCGTCCGCGCAGGACGCGGCCTTGGCTGATTTACAGGCCATGTCGGCACCAGTCTCAACGGGAAAAGTATCACCCATTATTGAACCAATACATACGCGAAGTGCAGCGATACTGGCGGAATTACCGGCACACAATCAATGTCCTGCGGTGATTTATCGTCAGGCGGGCGATAACTACATTTTGATTGAATACGGCGATAACTTGCTAGATTTGGCGATGCGCCTGAGGATTTACCTGCTGATGCAGGCAATTACCCAAAGTGAAATAACGGGTATTGAAGAGTTGTCTCCGGGGGTACGTTCGCTCCAGGTGCGTTACGACAGTCAGCGTTTGACGCAAAGCCAATTAATGGCGCTGTTGCTGGGTTTGGAACAAACGTTGGAAGACGTCACTTCACTAAAAGTACCTTCCCGTATCGTGCATCTGCCTATGGCGTTTGAAGATAGTGCCACTCTGGCGGCCACCGAACGTTATCAACAAACCGTGCGGGCCGAAGCGCCGTGGTTGCCGAATAATGTTGATTTCATTCAACGTATCAATGGGTTATCCAGTCGTGAGAAAGTGAAGCAAATCCTGTTCGCCTCCAGCTATCTGATTCTGGGATTGGGAGATGTGTATCTCGGCGCCCCCTGCGCCGTTCCTCTTGATCCTCGTCATCGTTTACTCAGTTCCAAATATAACCCCGCGCGAACCTGGACGGCGGAAGGCGCCGTCGGTATCGGCGGGATGTATATGTGCATCTATGGCATAGATTCTCCCGGTGGCTATCAATTGGTTGGTCGTACGCTGCCTATCTGGAACAAATTCCTAAAAAATGAGCAATTTGGTGATGAACCCTGGCTGCTGAAATTCTTCGATCAGGTGCGTTTCTATCCGGTAACGGAAGAGGAACTCACCGCGTTTCGCCGCGCTTTTCGCGAGGGGCGAGCGCAGATACAAATTGAAGAGGTTGAATTCGATTTTGCCACTTATAGCCGATTTTTGATGGAAAACGCCGACGACATTGCGGCATTCCGCCAGCGTCAGCAGCAGGCATTCAACGGGGAAGTGGCTCACTGGCAGGCACAGGAAAGCGCAGCGGTCGAAAGCGCCATGCTGGCAGAGGCAGAGATAACCGAAGACCCGGATGGTCATTTGGTTAGCGCCGACCTGAACGGCAATATTTGGAAAATTCTGGTGGAACCGGGGCAATGGGTGAAGCAAGGAGAGCCGTTGATTGTCGTGGAGGCTATGAAGATGGAGCTGATGGTCGTCTCGCCCTACGACGGCACAGTGATGCGAATTCACTGCCAGCAAGGGCGGGCAGTCGAGCCGGGGGATGCGCTGCTGTGGCTGGATATTGCCAGTTGAAGATGCGTGTTATTGCCAAAATCGGAGACTCCAAATGATGTCGAACGCCAGAAATCAGCCACGGCCGGAAGGAATAGCTGAACGGGTTTACCGCTTACTGAAGCAGGAAATCTTCGATTTTCAGCTATTACCCGGCGATCGTTTTAGCGAAAACGAAGTGGCGGTGCGAATGAATGCCAGCCGGACGCCGGTACGTCAGGCGCTGTATGCGTTGGAACAAGAGGGCTACGTGGACGTTCAACCGCGCAGTGGATGGCAAATCAAAGCGGTGGATTTCGATTATCTGGAGGCGCTGTACGACCTGCGAATTGTGCTGGAGCTAGAGGCGGTGAAACGGCTGTGCGCCTTATCGTCGGCCGTTTGCCCGCCGCAGTTACAGCGCTTGACTGAATTCTGGATCGATGACCCACAGATGCCGAAAGGCAAAGATGTGGCGTCTCAGGATGAGGCTTTCCATATGACGCTACTGGATGCGGCGGGAAACCCTGAGATGGCGCGGGTTCATCGGGATATTACCGACAAGATTCGTATTGTGCGACGTCTGGATTTTACTCAGCGCTCGCGCATCAGTGCGACTTACGCCGAGCACGGTCAGATTCTGCTCGCTATTTTAAACCGCCAACTGCAAGAGGCGCAAAATCTGTTACACCGTCACATTTCCGTCAGTCAAAAAGAAGTTCGTCAAATCACGCTCCACATGCTGCATCAGGCGCGGCAGGAGAAATTGGGTTAATTACAGCTCTCAGCAGACTTTTCAGGGGGGACTGCTATGCAACATCGTATCTTTATTAAAGCGTTGGCGTTATCCGCATCGGTTATCAGTCTCGGGCTGGCTTTTAGCGCTCACGCCGTCGACACCATCAAAGTGGGAATTATGCATTCCTTGTCCGGCACCATGGCCATTTCCGAGACGCCACTGAAAGACGTGGCTTTAATGACCATTGACGAGATCAATGCCAAAGGCGGCGTATTGGGTAAGAAACTGGAGCCAGTCGTGGTGGATCCCGCCTCCAACTGGCCGCTGTTCGCGGAAAAAGCCCGCCAGTTGCTGGCTCAGGACAAAGTGGCCGTAGTCTTTGGTGCCTGGACGTCGGTGTCACGAAAGTCAGTTCTGCCGGTATTTGAAGAACTGAACGGACTGCTGTTCTATCCGGTGCAATACGAGGGGGAGGAAATGTCGCCAAACGTATTCTATACCGGCGCAGCGCCTAACCAACAGGCTATTCCCGGGGTGGAATACATGATGAGCGAAGACGGCGGCGCGGCAAAACGTTTCTTCCTATTGGGTACCGACTACGTTTATCCGCGCACAACCAACAAAATTCTACGCGCCTTCCTGCATGCTAAAGGCGTTCAGGACAAAGATATTGCCGAGGTGTATACCCCGTTTGGCTACAGCGACTATCAGACCATAGTTTCAGATATCAAAAAATTCTCCGCCGGTGGCAAAACCGCGGTTATTTCGACCATTAACGGCGACTCGAACGTGCCTTTTTATAAAGAGCTGGCTAATCAAGGGCTGAAGGCGACGGAGGTGCCGGTGGTGGCCTTCTCGGTTGGCGAAGAGGAACTGCGAGGAATTGATACCAGGCCTTTGGTGGGGAATTTGGCGGTGTGGAACTACTTTGAGTCGGTGGACAATCCGATCAATAAAGCCTTTGTGTCCCAATGGAAAGCCTATGCCAAGGCGCGTAAATTGCCCAATGCGAGCACCGCAGTGACTAACGATCCGATGGAGGCGACATACGTAGGTATCCATATGTGGGCGCAGGCGGTAGACAAAGCGGGCAGCACCGATGTGGATAAAGTCCGTGCGGCAATGGCAGGGCAAACCTTCAAGGCGCCGTCGGGCTTTACGCTCACCATGGATGCCGGTAACCATCATCTGCATAAACCGGTCATGATCGGTGAAATCGAAAGTAACGGTCAGTTCAACGTGGTGTGGCAGACGGATAAACCCGTGCGAGCTCAGCCGTGGAGCCCGTTCATTCCCGGTAACGATAAAAAACCAGATACGCCGGTAAAAACCCGCGCCCACTGATTTTGTCACCGCCAAACTCGTCCCTCCCACTGTGGGAGAGGGTTATCCTTTCAGGGAGAACATAACCATGACACCTGCTCACGTGTTCCGATGTCTATTTTTGGTCATCTGGCTACTGCCCTGTTGCGCTAAAGCGGGAGACAGCGAGGATTTTGCGGTGGCGAACCGTACCCAGCAGGCGAAATTACTGCAAAGTTGGGCTGCGGCACCGCAGAAGGTTCGCATTCCGTTGCTGAAGGCGTTAGTACAGGAAAAACTGGTGGTCGATCGGCATCAGCGGCCCTTTAGCGAAACGGGTACGGCTTTGATTCCACTTGGTGAAGCCAAAACGTCGGTGGGGGAAACCCAAAAAGTCCGTCTGACTAACCGCCTACGGGTATTGGCGAGGAGCGCGCTGGCAACTCATCAACTGATCAGTGACAGCGCCAATGACAGATTGAAAGCGGCGCTAGCCTTACAAAACCACGCCGATTCTGAATTATTGCCGCTATTGCAACAGCGTTTGCGTCTGGAAAGCGACGGCGGTGTGCGCGATGCGCTGGAGGCGGCGCTGGCTCGGTTGCAACTCGCCAGTCCGGATGCCGCAATACGACTCCATGCGGTAACTTTACTGGGATATTCCAGCGTTCCTTCTGCACAGGCATGGCTGGAACCTTTGGCTGATAAGCAGTGGGAAAGCGATCCGAAAGTGCGTGCCGCTGCCGCCGACAGCCTGACGAAAATACACTATCGGTTGAGGCTGGGAGATCTTCTCGGACAGGTCTTTATGGGGCTTTCGCTCGGCTCCATTCTACTGCTGGCTGCGTTGGGGCTGGCCATTACCTACGGTTTGTTGGGCGTGATTAATATGGCCCACGGCGAAATGCTCATGCTAGGAGCCTACTCGGCCTGGCTGGTTCAGGGGTTCTTTCAACAATTTGCGCCCCACTGGCTGGCATATTATCCGTTGGTGGCGCTACCCGTGGCTTTTGTGATTACCGGCGGTATTGGCATGGTGTTGGAGCGCACCATTATTCGTCATTTATACGGTCGTCCACTGGAAACCCTGTTAGCGACCTGGGGTATCAGCCTGATATTGATTCAGGCTGTACGGATGCTGTTCGGCGCTCAGAACCTCGAAGTGGCCAATCCGGCTTGGCTGTCCGGCGGGATTCAGGTATTGCCGAACTTGGTTCTGCCGCTGAACCGACTGGCGGTATTGGTTTTTGTCATGCTGGTTTTACTGTTCACCTGGCTGCTGCTGAACAAAACCCGATTGGGCATGAATGTGCGAGCGGTGACACAGAATCGTGCGATGGCGGCCTGCTGTGGCGTTGCCACCGGACGAATAGATATGCTCGCTTTTGGGCTAGGTTCAGGCATCGCGGGTTTGGGCGGCGTAGCGCTTTCGCAGTTGGGCAACGTCGGGCCTGAGCTGGGGCAGGGCTATATCATTGACTCGTTTCTGGTGGTGGTGCTCGGTGGCGTGGGGCAACTGGCGGGTAGTGCGGTAGCCGCATTTGGGCTCGGGTTTTTCAATAAAATTCTGGAACCGCAGATTGGCGCGGTGCTCGGGAAAATACTGATTCTGGTGCTGATCATTCTGTTTATTCAGAAGCGTCCACAGGGGCTGTTTGCCGTGAAAGGGAGGGTTATCGACTAATGAGACAGCCAATCATGTCCGCCATTGCCCGTAAAGCGCCGCGGAGTATCAAATTACTGGGCAGTTTGATGGTTTTACTCATGGTGGCACTGCCGTTACTCGCACTGTTACCGAATATTCACCCACTGAATATTTCTACTTATACCCTGATGCTGGTGGGCAAAATTCTTTGCTACGCCATAGTGGCAATTGCGCTGGATTTGGTTTGGGGTTATGCGGGATTACTGTCCCTTGGCCACGGTATTTTCTTCGCTCTGGGGGGGTATGCCATGGGAATGTATCTGATGCGACAGGCGGCGGGGGAGGAATTACCGGCGTTTATGTCCTTTCTTTCCTGGGATCACTTGCCGTGGTTTTGGTGGGGAACTCAGCATTTTGCCTGGGCGATGGCGCTGATTGTTTTGGTGCCGGGATTACTGGCATTGGTTTTCGGATTCTTTGCCTTTCGCTCGAAAATCAAAGGCGTTTATTTCTCTATCATGACTCAGGCGCTGACCTACGCGGGCATGTTATTGTTTTTTCGCAATGAGACAGGTTTCGGGGGGAATAACGGGTTCACCGGGTTTACCACCTTACTCGGAATGCCAATCACCGCAACGGGCACCCGCATTGGGTTGTTTATTGCCACGGTATTGCTGTTGGTCGGCAGTTTAGGCATCGGTTTTATGCTGGCTCGCAGTAAGTATGGTCGGGTATTAACGGCGGTGCGTGATGCAGAGAATCGCCTGATATTTTGTGGTTACGATCCCCGAGGTTTCAAGCTGCTGGTGTGGACGCTTTCGGCAGTGCTATGTGGCCTGGCTGGTGCGCTTTACGTGCCACAGGTGGGCATCATTAATCCCAGTGAAATGTCACCCACTCATTCCATTGAAGCGGCGATTTGGGTTGCCTTGGGCGGGCGCGGCACGCTGATTGGCCCGGTTATCGGCGCAGGGTTGGTCAATGGAGCCAAAAGCTATTTCACCATGGCGGTACCTGAGTATTGGCAGTTATTCCTCGGTTTTATCTTTATCGCCGTCACGTTGTTTTTACCGCGCGGCGTGATGGGGTTATTCCGTAAAGGAGACAAATAATGCAACCCGACGAACCGCTGTTTACCCGCCAGCATTTGGCCGATCGCTATCGTGAGCAAACGGACCCGATTCTACAGCTGGAAAATATTAACGTCAGTTTTGATGGTTTTAAGGCCTTGACCAATTTGTCCCTCAACATTGGCGTGGGGGAGTTACGCTGCGTCATTGGCCCGAACGGCGCGGGGAAAACCACGCTTATGGATGTGATTAGCGGTCAAACCAAGCCTCAAAGCGGGCGTGCTTTTTACGATCAGTCTACCGATTTGACGAGTCTTGAACCGATAGATATTGCGCAAAAAGGTATCGGCCGCAAATTTCAGAAACCCACGGTGTTTGAGGCGCTGACGGTGTTTGAAAATCTGGAAATTGCACAGAAAAGCGATAAGTCGGTGTGGGCCTGCTTGCAGGCAAAACTCAGTGGCGAACAGCGGGATAGGATCGACGAAATGTTAATCACGCTGCGGCTATCCAGGGAGCGCATGCAACTGGCTGGTTTGTTATCTCATGGTCAAAAGCAGTTTCTGGAAATCGGCATGCTGTTGGTGCAAGAACCGCATTTATTGCTATTGGATGAACCGGTCGCCGGAATGACGGATGCAGAAACCGAATATACCGCAGAGCTGTTTCGCTCCCTGGCTGGGAAGCACTCATTGATGGTGGTGGAACACGACATGGGATTTGTGGAAAACATCGCCGATCATGTCACCGTGCTACATCAAGGGCAGGTTCTGGCTGAAGGTTCCCTGCGAGAAGTTCAGGCCAATGAACAGGTTATAGATGTTTATCTGGGGCGCTAAGGAGCAAATATGTTGCAGGTTAACGAACTGAATCAGTATTACGGCGGCAGTCATATTTTGCGCGGCGTCTCTTTTGAGGCACAAATCGGTGAAGTGACTTGCTTGCTGGGGCGCAACGGCGTGGGTAAAAGCACTCTATTGAAATGCCTGATGGGATTGCTGCCGGTTAAATCTGGCAGTATTAACTGGCAACAACGCAATATCACTCAGCGCAAACCTCACCAACGAGTTCAGGCAGGCATTGCTTATGTGCCGCAGGGGAGGGAAATTTTCCCACGTTTAACGGTAGAAGAAAATCTGCTAATGGGGCTATCTCGGTTTTCTGCCCGGGAGGCAAAGCAGGTACCCGAAGATATATATCGGCTGTTTCCAGTGCTGAAATCCATGCAATATCGGCGTGGCGGCGATCTTTCCGGAGGTCAGCAGCAACAACTCGCCATTGGTCGAGCGCTGGCCTGCAAACCGCAGTTGCTAATATTGGATGAACCGACGGAAGGTATTCAGCCTTCGGTGATTAAAGAAATTGGTGGGGTGATTAAACAGCTTTCATCTGAGGGCAATATGGCTATTTTACTGGTGGAACAGTTTTATGATTTTGCCGCCGAATTGGCGGATAGCTATCTGGTTATGTCGCGGGGATCGATTGTGCAACAGGGAATAGGCAGTGAAATGGCGCAGCAGGGCGTTCGAGGGCTGGTAGCGATTTAAAATGTCTTCTTAATTGAATGCGAATATGTGAATCACAAAGGATTGAATCATTCCCAATGAGGGGGACGGAAAGTAAAGACAGTGAAGTATGAGTTCAGTTTAGTTATCTGATGAGTAAAACTATCATTTGCAGGCAAACCTGGCGATGGTCGATCTCTAATATAATATTACTGAGTTTAATTTACTATTCTGGCGCTAGTGTCCAATGACGCGCGTATCTCATACTGAGAATCAAATACAAACGCAGATACAATTCACCGGTTTACTGGAAATCAGATTATTGTGCGGGAAAATGTTGTTGCGCATTGCTACAACTATGAATACCAGATTACCTGATAATCATGCGGGTGAAGTGAGGTTACCCGGAAAAGTTGCAGCTATACGGATTGAGATGAAATTATATTAGCCCTAGCTGAAAATTTCTTATTGATGAATGGAGGATGAAAATCGAGCGAAATATGCGTTTTTTTTCGGCTAGAATGAATTGATATTGATAATATGGTTCGTTATTGCAACGATTAAGACGAAGCGATTAACAATTTATTTACATGTATTATTAAATGCTACAGAAGCCGAACTTGCACAAACGAATGTACTTCTGTAACATTTTTCTTTGTTATAGATATTTTTTTCCCTGGTGTTGGCTAATATTGCCCCCTGACTACGTACTACGTGTAGTCAGGTTTTTTTTATCACCCAATCACTAAGTTTCAAATTATACAGATGCAGACGCGATGCGATAGCTGTACTAAAGTGTGATCCGATACTGTACTTTTGGACAGAAAGACCACATGAAATTTAAAGGGATGCAGTTAGACTTTGGGAGAAGGAGAATGTTTTTTGGTGTAAAAAATGATGAAAGGATAATTGAGACTCTACGGGATTATATCGACAGAAAGCTAGCCAGCTACGATTCGCCCAGATATACCTACATGGTGATTGATAAAAAGAATCCCATTGATATATTCATGGTGTCAAGTTATCCAAATGAATGGGTTGATATCTACCGAACCCAAAACTACCAGCATATAGATCCCGTGGTTCTGACAGCGTTTAAACGCACCTCACCGTTTTCGTGGGATGAAAATATTACCATCCTCTCCGACTTGAAATCATCCAAGATTTTCGCTTTGTCGAAAAAATATAACATAGTCAATGGATTTACTTTCGTGCTGCACGATCACATGAATAACTTGGCTATGTTGTCGCTGATTATGGACCATAGTGATGGTAAAGAGCTAGAAGCTCAGATAATCAATGACTCAGAGCGGCTGCAAATGTGTCTGATTAATATTCACGAACAGATGCTGATGCTTGGACAAAGTACGGTGCGTACTACGAATGGGAAACCTGCGGACATCACGAGTAAAGCCATTTTCTCTCCGAGAGAAAATGAGGTGCTTCACTGGGCTAGTATGGGTAAAACCTATCAGGAAATTGCGCTGATTGCGGGCATTACGCCCCGAACAGTTAAACATCACATGGGCAATGTGGTGAAAAAGTTAGGGGTGATTAACGCCCGCCAGGCCATCAGGCTGGGAGTTGAACTGGAATTGATTAAGCCAGTTCTGAAATAACGGGCAGCGAAATTGGCCATGCTCGTAGCGCTGAGTCTGGCCCCTGTAAAAATGCATTTATCTGCGATGCCATCAATGCCTGATTGTGTAAGTCCGTTGGGAGATTGAGTAGATAAATACGTTCTTTTTCGCTGACGAATGCTTCTTTAATAATCTCTATCTGCCAGCCAGAGCGTTTAAGTATGGTTAGCATGGCGCGGCTAACTATAGTGTAAATACCCGTATGACCGTGGTGCCGGGTATAATTAATCATGGCAAGGAAGAGCACATAGCTTATAGGATAGCGGTTACCTAAAAGCAACTTTGCACGGGTTTTATCAACAAAAAATCGGCTTGATTCGATATAGTTATTGTCAGGTAAGGTAATATCGTCGAAGAGAGCGTTAAAAGTATGAGTTATCATATTCGGCCGGTTCAACTCAATAAAACGCACGCTGCAAATTAGCTGGCTTCCGTATATGCCGAGTAGATAACGAGTGTTTGGGTTATCATATTCGTCAAACTCCATGTCGTTGCTGCATTTTACAGCCCACTGTAGGCGATCTTTAAAGGTTTTTTTTCTCAGTCTGTAAAGATCCTCAGACCGCATATTCATCAGCTCTTCATAGCTGACATCGAAAATTTCTAACATTTAATTTCCTATTATTTAATACAGTTGAATTTCTATATAGGGTAATAAATTTTATCATCAGAAAAGCCGGTTGTCGCGATCAGGAATAGCGCTTTATCTATTTCTTGCTTATCGGCACAATCGGGTCAATATAATAATATTTTTTATTAGCGGAGCCGCAGTCGATGAACCATCGAGGCGATGCAAAAAACCGCGTGTTTACCTGTTTCACCGTTGATTTGTCGCCATACGTGCATTAATTCTGATGTTTATTTCATTGCCCAACGGCATGATGGTTACCCATATGGTTAAGTTTGGCATAGACAAATAGACCAAGGTTGATATCACCCTATTTCAGAGGTTATGGCAAAGCTTTACGGGCAGTACCATTACGACGTATCTGAAATATTAGATACGATTGGTTTATCTCACGTCCATCGCAAATACAATAACATTGGTCTGCGATGAGCTAAACGAATTTTACAAAGCTAGCTGCGAATAAAATTGTTACTGAAATTTGTTGCTACAATGTATCAAAATTTCTCCTGCGATAGGGAGCGGCACCGCCAATAATAAAATATTGGCCGGTATTATCGCTATTCCACCCAGACGATAATGAGAGTATATCTCACCCCATATTAACCAAAGCTATACCATTAGCGCACGCCATGCATAGGATAAAGGCACGACGAACAGTAATGCGGGTAAGAAATTAACTACGGAAAATATCTTGATCTGGGCAATACGTAATCCAACGGCGATCATTATAATACCGCCACAGGCTGAGAAATCAGCGAAGGCGATTTCATCCATATAGGGCATGATCCAAACGGCGAGGCCAAAAAGTAAGCTCTGAAGCAATAATTGTGGGACTGCGATAAATATCAGTGCCATTCCCAAAGAGATGGCAAAAATCATCGCTGTAAAGAAATCCATCATCGATTTGACCAAGAGTAATTGGTAATTCCCGCTTAATCCCTCGGTTAAAGCACCGACAATTCCCAGCCCGCTTGCACAAAACAGCACGATCATCGCGGTATAACTTTGCGCAAACTCCTCTGCGGGTAAGGGACTACGCGTTTTGATCACTTTGGAAAGTATGCGTTGTAAAAACTCTGCGCACTGTTTGACTCCACGTTCCAGACTAAACAGTTCGCCAAATGTTGTGCCCAGAATCAATGCCAGAACAACCGCTGGCATGTATTGCACCTTTATTATCATGACAACGCCGATGCAAATAGAAGAGAGAGCAAAAATTGCTGGTAACCCTTCTCGCAAACGTAATGGTACATGTCGTGCTAAAGCAACGCCCAGTAAGCCACCTAAAATTATTGCCGCACTATTAATCCAGGGTCCCAGCATGGTATGACACCTCTTCATTCTTATATTCGGATTTATTAATTCTAGCGGAAATAGGTGAGTAATGTGGGGATTGCTGTGCTACTTCGGGATAGATAGTTAATTTTTTATCAAAATTTAATTATCCGTTGGCGCAGAAAGCAAAAACATAAATAGTACTAAAGTAAACTTGGTTACAGCCGATATTTAGAACGCTTAGTTAAAACCGAATAGACAGTTCGTCTGTCGAGTTAGAAATTTAAGGATGAATGTAATATGAGCAATGTAGACATTGGAAGTAATGAGAAACCAGACCATTCGATTAAAAATAACCGATTTCGTGGATACAATAAATCTTGGGAACGTAAATTTTTGCTAATGGATAAGCTTGGCTTTCGCGACGATAAATACAGTGGCGATCAGACTCTTGCTAAACAGTTAGCCTTTGGAGATCGTTTTACGATCAATTTTAATGCTTGGGCGCTGCTGTTTGGATCGGTATATTACTTTATCAAGGGAATGTGGCAGAAGGGCTTAATCATTATGGCTGCCGGAATACTCTTTTCTGCTTTTGCAATTTTCCTAGGTTATGAGCGACAGGCGTACCTTATTCCATCAGTGGTGACGGCTTTGATGGCCAATGTTGATTTCTATCGCTTAAGCCGGTTTAACGAAAAGATATGGCCAAAATTCCCTGCTATATTCGGTAAGATTAAATTTTGCCTGCTGGTATTGGTTTTTTCATTAGTCATTGGCGTAATGACGGTGGTGGCCAGCGAACGAGCCGAGCTAGAAACATCGGCCTGCTCGGTTTTAACTGAAATTCTTCAATGGCAGTTAGATAGTAATGCAACCTGTAAGAAGGTAACGATCGATGAGGAAGTGACGGAAGGGTTCTATCGCGCTCACGCCGTGCTGGATAACGGTAATGAAATGCTTATCACGCTGGAGCAGCGTAACAACCAGATTTATGTGGTTGTGCCTGAGCAATAAGCCGTTTGATATCAGATGAATTCACTCACTCAGCGCTCAGTCAGTTATCTCGCTGAGTGAGGAACCGATTAGCTTCCGTCAAAGGTCAAGCTCGTAGGTTTTTTCCAGATTAGACGACTGTATCAAATTAATTGGCATCGTAATCTTCCCTTTCCTGTCTCCTACCTGAACCAAAAATGTTATTGCCCAATGATTCTTTTAGTCAAAATGACCGTATTTTTAGGGATCAAATAAGTTTGGTTCTATGGCGCAGGTTTTATGGCTAACACTCCATTGAAATTTGCTAGCTGTGTACTGTTTCTTAATCTAAATACGTTGATAAAGATAAAAATCTACATAGTACTAATACCAACCCGACAGATAATCCCGTATCCCGTATCCCGTATCCCGTATCCCGTATCCCGTACCCACTGTACCAGTGCCACTATTATCAGCGCGACGACCATAAGTCAGAATCCGGAAGTTTTGCAACCTATTACGCAGGTGAGTTTATTTTCCCTGCTGCTAGCATATTGCAGTAATGACTCAAATCGAATGTTATTGGATATCATGGTATAGCCAGTAATACTGATAAAACTGGGAGGTAAAGATAAATCGACTCCCAACAGCCTTAAGACAAAAGCGAATTTTCTAAGTTGGGGAAATAAAAGCAGTGAGATAAACTGAATGAGTAGCGAGCAGGATACTGTCCAGCGGTTATCAGCATTAATTGAGTCATTTCTTGTGGTATAAGGCTGAGCTCATCAGCCTCCACATCAATAATTTTTTCTTCTAAAAATAGAAATATAAGCACGTACAGGTTTATCAACAGGCAAAACCACACTAAATATGTGTATTTTTCATGAACTAATTCCATTTAGATACAAAAGTATGAAGTGATTATCGAATAGATGAATAATAACGAAATTGACCTAACGTGTTTTTTTATTTTGTTGGTTCGGATCTTTATTAATACCATGGCAAGCCGGAATGGTTGCCACCACGAGCAAGATTATCCGATCGTTTTCGGGCACAAGGTTTTTGTAATGAGGAGATTTGGTTTGGCAATTCTTCTATGTAAGGGGACTTATTGCATAACTGTGCGGGATAGATGTGCTTTCCTTTACATTCATCAGTTTATACGCGAAAAGATAAACGATGGTGTTGTTGGGAATGATAATTTGATGAATAATGTGCCAGATAATCTTCCCTGATGAGATACGTGTAAATGTTACGCATTTTAGTGACCCGAATTGATTTCCTCGGGGATATGGTCTGCACCACAGCATTGATTCGCGCGCTTAAACAGCATTGGCCAGAAGCTGAAATTCATGTGCTGGCCAATAAATATAATGCCCCGGTACTGGATCGTAATCCGGATGTCGCTGCGGTACATACCTATGTGTACAGTAAACAATGTGAGCGTAATCAGCGCCTGGGAAAATTAAACGCTTTAATAGATCGCTTAGCGCTAATCTGGCGTTTACGTCGGTTGCGTTTTAATCTGGCGATTGTCCCCAATGGGGGCGTGAGTAAAAATAGTATCCAGTTTGTCCGACAGTTAAATGTTGCCGATTGTCGTTGGCATACAGCTGAGAGTGAATTTGACGATCGGGTTGCGTCCCACGCAGCTAGCCGGCCAATGAAGCATGAGTCATTATCTGGATTTACGCTGTTACCTGAGCTAGCATCCATTGATATCAATGCGCTACGGCTTTATGTCTATCCTGAGCCGCAGTTACAAGCTCAATGGCGAAATTGGTTTGGTGATAAAAATAAACCCAGGATTGGATTATTTATTTCAAATAAGTCGGTCGATCGTCGCTGGAGCTGGCAGAAATGGCACGATGTAATCATTGGCCTTGAGTCCAAAACCGAGCTATTTATTTTCCACGATCCTGCAGAAAAACCGACGGATGAACAATTGGCTCATTTACCCGCTCGTTGCCTTTCTACCCCTTCGGTACCCGATATGATAGCCGCCATGAGTCAATTAGATTTGGTGGTTTCGGCAGATAGCGCCCCTATTCATTTAAGTGCAGCATTACAGATTCCGGTTGTAGCATTATTTGAAAACCGGCCTGAAAAATATTTACGTTGGTATCCATTGGGTGTGCCGCATATTTTATTGCGAGAAGGGAGACAGGTTGAGGATATTCAAGCTCAATCGGTTATTGAAGCGGTTAGCTGTTTATTAGATAGTAAAATTCCGCCATTGGAAGAAAGCGGCTTTCATTAATCTGTCAGCAAACTTTTAGCCAGTAACTTCGACGCCTCGCATAATGCGGGGCGTTTTTATTGGTATCAGTGATTCCTAAAATGAGATAAGCAAAGGAAAACCTTTGGACTGACTAACGACTTGTAAGGTATTACCAATACTAACAGTGTGATTAATAGTTTGTTTTTTGCCAGTATTCACTCTTACGCCTAAGCTAGAAAGGTTCAACAGTGTCTTAAACATAAACATGGAGGAGTTACGTTTGATGCGTTTATCTACGTTGGTTTTAGCGATGAGTATGGCACTCGCCGGGCAGGTCCAATCCGCAGAAATAGCGGTAAAGGGGCAGTTAAATAAACCTCAGTTGGAAGATGAAGCTAATCGGGTCGGTCAAAATCCGTTCTTTAGCTCGAGTAAACTACCTTTCCAGGCACCGCCGTTTAATCTTATTAAGGAAAGCGACTATGCGCCGGCGATTGAATTTGGAATTGCCGAACGTTTGGCAGAGGTTAATGCTATTGCAAATAATCCTACACTGCCAACCTTTAAAAATACCTTTATAGCGTTGGAGAAATCAGGGGGAACTTTAACCCGAGTGATGAACGTATTTGGCGCAATGACATCGGCCAATTCAAGTGATGTCCTGCAAAAAATAGATGAAGAAACCTCGCCAAAACTGGCGGCTATGGAAGATGCTATCAAGCTGAATAGCACACTGTTTAATCGTATTAAAACAATATATGACCAGCGAGATAAACTCGGTCTGGACGATGAATCGAGACGTTTGGTGGAAGTGACTTACACTAACTTCATTCTGGCAGGCGCGAATCTTTCTGATGCGGATAAAACCAAACTTAAAGCTTTAAATCAGGAAGCGGCTGGTCTGAGCACTCAATTTACCAATAAACTTTTGGCTGCAACCAAAAACGGTGCGGTGGCAGTTAAAGACAAGTCTGTTTTAGCGGGGCTGTCAGAGGGGGAATTAGCCGCAGCGGCGCAGGCTGCCGGCGACCGTCAACTGGATAAACAATGGCTATTGGTATTGCAAAATACCACCCAGCAGCCGGTGCTAAAAAATCTTAGCGCCCGAGATACGCGAAAATCGTTGTTTGATGCATCGTGGAATCGAGCCGAGCAGGGGGATGCCAATGACACTCGCCAGATAGTATCTCGTTTGGCAAAAATACGGGCTGAACAGGCTCAACTCCTTGGTTTCCCGAATTATGCTGCTTGGAAATTACAGAACCAAATGGCAAAAACCCCTGATACGGCACTGACTTTCATGCGTGATATCGTACCGGCTGCGACCGCACGTGCCGAGAGGGAAGCAAAAGATATTCAAGCGGTTATCGATCGTCAGAACGGTGGATTTAAGCTGGGGCCAGAAGATTGGAAATTCTATGCGGAACAGGTGAGAAAAGAAAAATATGATCTGGATGAATCACAAATAAACCCCTACTTTGAACTGGACAATGTACTGAATAACGGCGTGTTTTACGCGGCGAATCAACTGTTTGGTATTAGTTTTAAAGAAAGGACAGATTTGCCGGTTTATCATCCAGACGTTCGGGTTTATGACGTTATTGATAAAGACGGTCAGCCTTTGGCGTTGTTCTACACCGATTATTTCAAGCGTGACAACAAAGGTGGCGGTGCCTGGATGAGCAATTTTGTCGATCAGTCGAAATTGTTAGGTACCAAACCGGTTATTTATAATGTTGCTAACTTCACAAAACCGGCTCCTGGACAGCCAGCATTGCTGTCATATGACGATGTCATTACGCTGTTCCATGAGTTTGGTCATGCCCTGCATGGCATCTTTGCCGATCAGCAATACCCAAGCCTGTCTGGCACCGCGACGGCGCGAGATTTCGTCGAGTTTCCATCACAGTTAAACGAACATTGGGCCAGCGATCCAAAAGTGTTCGCCAACTATGCCAAACATTATAAAACCGGCGAGCCAATGCCGCAGGAGTTAGTCGATAAGATTCAGAAAGCCAAAAAATTCAATAAAGGTTATAGCATGACCGAGCTGCTTTCTGCGGCATTGCTGGATATGAACTGGCATATGCTAAACGCCAGTCAGCTGGAGCAGGATGTTGATAAATTTGAGAAAAAATCGTTACAGCGAGATAAAATTGATCTGAGTTATGTCCCTCCACGTTACCGTTCCAGTTATTTCCAACATATCTGGGGTAATGGTTATGCCGCAGGTTATTACGCATATTTATGGACTGAAATGCTGGCCGATGATGCTTTTGTTGGTTTATTAGAAAGCGGTGGGCTAACGCCGGAAAATGGTCAGCGCTTGCGTGATAAAATCCTATCTCGGGGTAACAGTCAGGATCTGGAAAAACTTTATATTGATTGGCGCGGCCAAGCTCCAAGTATTGAGCCAATGTTAATCAATCGTGGTTTGAAGGAACCCGCTAAATAAGCCAATCTTGTAAATAGCTAATTGGGGAATCAACATTCTTCGTTATAGCCAGTGATTTATGTTCCTACCGCGGGGCAGTTTGTATCAGATTGCCCCGTTCTATCTGTCAGTACATTTCATCCGCATATATCAGCCGTTGCATTGAACAATGAGATGCGGATCTCATAGCTCGAATCCGTCCATTGAATGAACAACCTCATTACCTTAATGTACACTCGTTTTCTATTTATTCTCTCATATTTAGTTGCTAACAAAACTACTCTCACGCTAATAGTATGTTTGTGGATGCTACTTTCCCCTAGCTATATTATTTTATAAATTCCACTTTGGTTAATATATTTACCTGCATTTATGCTTATTTGAAGCGTATGGCGTTAAATCGGGGAAATTAACTAAAGGAATACAATCTACCTCCGATAAGCACCTCATATTATTACTCTAGGGGTTTGTTTTTAATGTTTAAAAAAATGAGAATAAGTGTTGGCTTATCTTTGATTATTTGTGTGTTTAGCCTTGCGCTGCTTGGGGTGAGTGGTTTTAGCATGCAGGCTTTAACCAATAGTAAAGGCGCAACGTTTAGAATTGACCGTATTCAAGGCGATCAATTGGTGCCTTTATATTTAATCTATTCTGAGTTATTAAATACCCGTATTTACGCGCAAAATGCCGCATTACTGTTGGAAGCGAAGGCAGACGCCGGGGCCGATTTATTGAAGGCACAGGATTATCTTAAATCATCTGAAAAAAACATGGTCGCTTTAGGTAAAATTGTGTCATTGACCGCAGAAGGGCGGCGGTTACGTAAGAATATTGATACGACTTATGCTGATTACATTAACAATGGTATCAAACCAATGATGCAAACATTGCGTGATGGTAATGTGGCTGCTTATTACAATCTAGGACCGAGTGTTGTTCCTAAAAGTGAAGCTTTACGCAATAGTTTGTCTGAGTTCGAAACTTTTGCAAAAAATCTGGGCGAAAAAGAAATCGAGGGCGTAACCGCTTCTTATCGCCAAAATATGTGGATTATTGGCGGGGCATTGTTGTTGACGTTAGGCTTAATCCTTATGGCCATCAGATTTGCCAAACAGATTATTTTTTCCCCGATTAATGAAGCTCGCCAGCTATTTGGAAAGATATCCCGAGGTGATTTATCGAGTGTTATTCCGTTACAGCCCGCTACCGAAATGGGAGGGTTGCTAACCGCGTTAGACGATATGCAGCAATCGCTGAAGGGTATTGTTTCAGGAGTGAGAGAATCATCCGCCGTTATTACTATTGGGACGCGGCAGATATCCGCCGGTAATCAGGATTTCTCATCCAGAACGGAAGAGCAGGCGGCTTCGATTGAACAAACTGCCGCCAGCATGGAGCAACTGACTTCTTCGGTTAAACAGAATACCGACAACACCAGACTCGTCACGGCGATGGCGGATAATATGGCAGTGTTGGCGCGCAAAAATGGAGAAAATATTACCGATATCACGGCGAAAATCTCAGCGATTAACGAAAGCTCTGAGAAAATCTCCAATATTATTGGCGTGATTGACTCTATCTCTTTCCAAACCAATATTCTGGCGCTAAATGCCGCCGTTGAGGCGGCAAGAGCGGGTGAGGCAGGTAAAGGTTTTGCCGTTGTTGCCTCCGAGGTGCGTAACCTGGCGCAGCGGAGTGCAGTATCAGCAAAAGAAATAAAAGAGTTAATTGAAGACTCAGTCAGCAAAATCAAAGAGGGTTCTGATATGGCCTCACAGTCGGGTGACGATATGAAAACCCTGCTGAATGAGGTCGATCAGGTGAAGAGCTTGATCGACAGTATTGCTTTTGCGTCTGACGAACAAAGCCGTGGGATTGAGCAGGTCAATATTGCGATTGTGCAGCTGGAAGAAGTCGCCCAACAAAATGCAGCATTGGTTGAAGAAGCCTCCGCTGCCACGCTATCGCTCGCTGAACAGGCCGATACTTTAGACGCTTCGATGCAGGTTTTTACCTTAACCAAAGCGCATGAATAACCTTCGCTATTAGTTTTATCGAAAAATCTGACCGCCTTATGGCGGTCATGATCATTGAAATCGGCGGGCTGATCAGAGGGGCAGTTTTAATGAATCTCAAGGAGGGTTCCAATATTTTTTGAAATTTACCTGTATTTTTTAATTGATTAACGTCAATGTAAAGTCTAATAATGATTTATAATATGTTGTTTATTTATTATTTCATGCTTGGTATATTGTTAGTTCATTACTTATTTCCCTCTATCATGCCATTTTAATTCCTGCCAGTAACTTTAATTACATAACGCCTAAATAACTTATTTAAACTAAACTTGTCGATTGTTTCACAATTACGTTACACGTTTATTTAAATGCTGTTCTTTTCGTTTTTTTAAAGTGTTAGTTTATCTGCAAGTTGACACCAGGGCTAAGTGGGATTTTATTGAGTGACTGTCCGTGATATGTTTTATTGTCTGACAATATACGATGGGATGAAATGAAACCTCGTAGCCGTTTCCTATCTTATCCAGGAATTCTAATAATAGCAGGTTAAAATGAAAAGAATAAATCAGGATGTAATTTGTTCTAATAGTGAAGCAACTGAAAGCAATGGGACCAAAACACTTTCCATGAAGTTATTCGGTGGTATTTCAAACAGGGATATCAATGCGGTACCTTTGGCTTTATTCATTGCTATTGCTGCCATTGTCGTTACGTCATCTTATTCTAATCTTTTGCCAAAAAACATGATTGGCGGCCTAGCCATTATTATGACGCTTGGCTTTATTCTGTCTCACATTGGTCGCCGGATTCCAGTACTGAAAGATATTGGCGGGCCAGCTATTCTGTGTCTGATGGTACCTTCGGTTCTGGTCTATTTTGGCGTATTTCAGACCAATACCTTAGATACCGTACATCTGTTGATGAAAGAGGCCAATTTACTGTACTTCGTTATTGCCTGCCTGGTCGTGGGTAGTATTCTGGGGATGAATCGCGTAGTACTGATTCAGGGCATGATGCGGATGTTTATTCCCTTGGTAGTGGGAACTCTCGCTGCGGTGGCTTCCGGTCTGCTGGTTGGAAAACTGTTCGGCTATAGTTTCTATCACACATTCTTCTTTATTATCGTACCAATTATCGGTGGGGGTATTGGCGAAGGTATATTACCGCTGTCATTAGCTTACTCGGCAATTTTGGGTGAGTCTCCAGATGTGTATGTGGCGCAATTGGCTCCAGCGGCAGTTGTGGGTAATATTTTCGCCATTATTTGCGCCGGAGTATTGGCCAGAATAGGCTCTCGTCGTAAAGATCTGAATGGTGAGGGTATGCTGATTCGCAATGCAGAAGACAATGCAGTATTTACTTCACAAGAAGGGCCGCAACAAGCTGACTTCCAATTGATGGGCGGCGGGTTGTTAATGATTTGCGCCTTCTTTATCGTTGGCGGATTATTTGAAAAGCTGGTGCATATTCCAGGCCCCGTTTTAATGATTCTGATTGCAGTTCTGTGCAAATACTGTCAGGTCATTCCGGCTAAAATGGAACTGGGTGCGCACAGTTGCTACAAGTTTGTTTCAACCACTTTGGTTTGGCCGTTAATGATTGGTTTGGGTATGCTGTTTGTTCCGCTGGAAAGCGTCGTTGCGGTATTCTCGTTTGGTTATATCGTAGTGTGCGGTGCGGTGGTGCTTTCCATGGCAACCATTAGCTTCTTTATTGCTCCGTATCTGAATATGTATCCTGTGGAAGCATCCATTGTAACCAGTTGCCATAGTGGACTGGGCGGTACTGGCGATGTGGCTATTCTTTCGGCCTCTAACCGTATGTCATTGATGCCTTTTGCTCAAATAGCGACCCGGATTGGCGGGGCGTCAACGGTGATTGGTGCGACGTTATTATTAGGATGGATTGCCTGATTGCAGGAGTGAAAAAGCCACCGGTGCTCAATGTAACCGGTGGTTTTTGCTACATAGGGGTTATTCGCAGTATTGCTGCAATGCCGGAAGCTGGTCAGGCATTAATCGGTAAAGGTATACGGGGCGCCCTGTGGCACCGTAGAGAACGTGAATACTCAATACTGCCGTTTCTGACAAGAAGATGAGATATTTGCGACAGGATACTCGAGATACACCAATAGCATTGGCGAGTTGTTCTGTGGAGAATTCGCTGGTCTGGTTAGCCACAATCCATTCGCACACGGTACGTAAAGTCTGACTGGTCAATCCCTTAGGCAGTTTTTTCCGCTCACCGGTATTACGACTGTCTCGGCGCAATAGTTTATCTATATCTGATTGGGCATAGTTATCGCGCTGTTCCAGCAGGCGATGCTGACGTCGATAAACCGACAGCGCCTCTTCAAATCGGGCAAACTGGAAAGGTTTTATCAGGTAATCGACCACGCCGTACTGCAGGGCTTTCTTTATGGTATTGACGTCGCTCGCAGAGGAAATAACGATAACGTCGGTGTGCTCGCTAAATTCCCGCAGCGTGGGTAGCAAGTCTAACCCGTTATCTTGCCGCATGAAAACGTCTAAAAGTACCAAATGAATCGGCGTTTCGGATTGCATTAGCCTTTCTCGCGCCGCCTGTAGCGATGACACTACCCCGCAACAGGTAAATCCATTGACCTGACTTAAATAGCATTTATTCAGCTCGGCCACCATGGCGTCGTCGTCCACTATCAACACATTAATCATGATTTACCGCACTGATTTTATAAGGGATTTTAATAAAGAACTGAGTGTGACTTCCTGCCTCAGACTCGAATTCAAGTGTACCACCCACGGCTTCTAGGCTTCGTTGTACCAGTGTTAATCCAATACCGCGTCCATTTCCTTTTGTCGAAAAGCCTTCCTTCAGGATCTGGGATTGGCAATCAACCGTAATGCCTGGCCCATTATCACTCACTTCACAATGCAAGATATCGTCGACCAGATGAAAGCTAACGTTGATTTCTTTCTGCGGCATATCCGACATGGCATCTAACGCATTTTCAATCAAATTGCCAAGAACAGTTATTAGTGTGGTGGTGGTTTGTTCATCTGCAGTATCCGGCAGACGGCTATCTTCACTGACCAGCAATGTAATATCCATGTCCCGCGCCCGATTAATTTTCGCCAACAGGAAGCCTGCGATCACCGGGGATTTTATTTTAAATAGCAAAGAGCCGATCTCTTCCTGATAATTATCGGCCGTTTTAAGAATATAGTCTTCTAACTGCGGATAGTGTTTCATATGCAGCAGACCAAGAATAACATGAAGTTTATTCATAAATTCATGGGTTTGTGTTCTTAATGCGTCGGCATAATTGACCATGCCGGTTAAACGTTGCATCAAATGGCTAATTTCAGTTTTATCGCGGAAAGTTGCAATAGCGCCAATGATATCGCCATTCACCACCACTGGGACGGTATTGGCCAGCAGCATACTGCCGTTGAAATCTATTTCCTCATCGCGGCGAGCAATACCCGTGGTCAGCACCTGTTGTAGATTGAGGCGGTCTGGCCAATATTTGCTGGCATTATCCAACAGAAGGTTTTCCAACGGACCATTTTGCTTAAACAAGCGTTTGGCTTCGTGATTGACCAGAGTGATGCGGCAATCAGTATCAACGGCGATAACTCCTTCTTTGATCGATTGCAGCATGGCATCACGCTGTTCAAACAAATTGGATATTTCGTAGGGCTCAAAACCAAACATAATTCTTTTTAAGGCTTTGACTAAAAACCAGGTGCCGAGGCTGCCAACAAATATTCCGAATAGAATCGTCCAGGGAACGCTCCAAAGATTTTCATGAATAACTGATTGGATGTTGAGCAACGAAATGCCGACGGCGACTACGCCAATTTGCTGATGATTTGCATCATAAACAGGGGTGAAAATACGTAGGGCTGGCACTAAGGTTCCACGATTAATCGCGCTGCTTTCTTCCCCAAGCAATGCGGGTTGCAGATCGTCCCCAATAAAATGTCGTCCGATCATTTTAATATTAGGGTGCGAGTAACGAATGCCGTCCATATCGGTGACGACGATAAATAATAGTTCGTTGCTCTTACTGACGCTTTCAGCAAAGGGTTGAATTTTATCCTTATCCTCAGTGTGACTTAATCCATTGATCACAATAGGGGATAATGCGAGAGTACGAGCAACCGCAAAGGATTTTTCTTTGAGATTATTCTGCGCAATATGGCTGATTTGGATAAAAAACAGCGTGTGTACTGCCAATAGAACCGAAATTATAACCACAGAAACCATAAGTGTTACTGAGGTGCCAAGCCGCAGCGGTTTTTTTTGCCTGCGCGCCGGTTTTACAACGTCCATGCCATGCTCCAGAGATATCCATCAGAAAAACCCTTCTAGAGTTGATAGATATTTTATGAATTAGTTCAAACTATTAGATTAATACCAACGAGAAAAATAAGCTGTGATGCAACACGAGATAAAGCGGGGATGAGAAAAAAGGTGAAGGATATAAACCGCGATCTGACCATAACTAGCCATCTTCCGTGACGCTCTGAATCCACTGCTGTAATAAGGTTAATGATTTTTCAAGATTATATCACATGAAATATGTGATGATGAATTAATTTACTTACTTAACCGAATTATTGCTTAGATATCGTCATTTGCATTATAAAAACAGCGGCTTGTCAGTTTTGGGCTAAAAAGTCAGGGGCGTGAATACACTCAGCGTTTAATTATTATTACTTACTCATATTCGCCAGACTTAAATTTATTATATTTCATTAGTTTTATAGTGATAAAAATTTATTAAATAAATTAGGTATGATAATTATTATATAGAAGTGGTATTTAGCTATCATGCGCCATGAGAGCTTTTTGAACAACAGAGACTAGATGGATGTGTATATGGTTTTCCCCATTAATTGTAGTGACGCTGGATTACTCTTAAGCAGGTTTTCTGAGTGTAAAAGAGTGACTGAAAAGAGTAGCAACCAAGCAGAATCCACGGCCCAGCGGATAGTTGTTGGCGTTTTGTTTTATCCTTCTGTTCCTGTTTACCCCTGACCGTTGGCAAAAAAGTACCGCCGTCTGAAACATTTCATGGAATGACTCTGGCTGAGAAACCATTCATTTAAACAAGATTTAGAAAAATCCAATTCATAAAAATAAATTGGGTCTTTACGCTTCACCATGATGAAAATCTATAAGGAACCCTTTTCTACTTAATATCTGCAACGTGCCCGTAAGATAAATCACATGAATTTTTGGAGCAATAATGACTTTTATGAAAGGACGCTTAGGGAAAATAAATTTAATTTTACTTATTGGGTTATCTATTTGGTTTTATCCCACACCCGCAACGGTAGACCCTAAAGCCTGGGGGTTAATGGCTATATTTACCAGCACCGTCATTGGATTGATTATTTCTCCTTATCCTTTAGGTGCGATGGCGATATTCAGTTTGACACTATCGGTTGCGACCGGGCTAGTTGGAATTAAAGATATTCTAGCCGGTTTTGGTGAGCCGATTATCTGGATGATTGCCTGTGCTTTCTTTATTTCACGAGGGTTTATTAAAACCGGTTTTGGCAGACGAGTAGGCTATTTCTTTATCAGTAAATTTGGTCACAGTTCACTGGGCCTGGCTTACGGACTGGTGCTGACCGATCTGATATTCGCTCCAGCCATGCCGTCAACGTCGGCAAGAAGTGGTGGCATTGTCACGCCGATATTTCGCTCAATTTCTGAAGCTTACGGTTCGACGCCAGAAAATGGCACCGAACGGCAAATCGGCGCTTTTCTCATTCAATGTGTCTTCCAATGCAATGCGATAACCTGCGCGATGTTTTTGACGTCGATGGCTGGGAATCCGATGATCGCCAAATTAGCCAGCGAAATGGGAGTCACAATCACATGGGGAGGATGGGCGTTGGCCGCCAGCGTACCAGGGCTAATTTCTTTAGTGATTATCCCATTGTTACTTTACCGTTTTTACCCGCCGGTATTAAAAAAGACGCCGGAAATGAGAGCCATTGCCTGTGAGAAATTAAAAGAAATGGGGGCGATGAGCCGCCATGAATGGATTGTTTTGTGCGTGTTTATTTGTCTGGTTGCTTTGTGGGTTAGCGGCGCTACGCTGAATATCGATGCCACTTTAACTGCGTTTATTGGATTAACCGCGTTACTGTTGACCGGAACTTTAACCTGGGATGATGTCGTGGCAGAAAAAGAAGCCTGGCATGCCATGATCTGGTTCTCGGTATTATTAACCTTGGCCAGCCAACTGAATAAGTTAGGGTTGATTAAATGGTTTGGTGGAATCGCGGCTACCTGGGTGGATGGCATGAATTGGGTTCCCATGCTGGGAGTCTTATTGCTGGTTTACTATTATATCCACTATTTTATGGCGAGTGCGATTGCTCATATCAGCGCGATGTACGCCGTGTTTGTTTCTATTGCTATCTCTGCGGGCGCTCCGCCAATGTTGAGCGTACTGGTCTTTGGTATTTTTAGTAATTTATATATGGCTACAACGCATTATTCCGGCGGGCCTGCGCCGATCCTCTTTGGCTGTAATTATGTGCCATTGAGTACCTGGTGGAAGATTGGATTCCTGCTCAGTCTGGCCATTATTCCTATTTGGTTGATTATTGGCAGTTTATGGTGGAAAACCATCGGCTACTGGTAATCCGATAGGTTTTATACGTTCAGGGCCGATATTGATCAATAAAGGCCCTCAACCAGCGAAAAATATGGCGCACAGGGTATCGGCTACTCGGTTATGTGGCCCGGAGCACGATCGCCAGTCTTCAGGCAATTCTGGTATCCTTCATTACTGAAACGGTTGGCATCAAGGTTAAGGGAGTATTCACAGGGGAGGCAATGAGATGTTGGCGCGGAAGGGGATTCCGTCGCCATAGCCGGTGGAGAGAAACGGGCCAAAACTGCGGCCAACATTTGATAGAGTCTTTTCATTCTTGTTACCCTCATGATGATCTCGGTGAATGATAGGTTAGTTACGTCCTGTAATGATAACCATTATCAATAATAATCATAGAGCATCATTTATCCACCTTCAAACCCTAATAAGGAATCGTAATGGAATGGAATATTGCGCGTTCCTGATGATGTTTCCTTTCTCAGTTGGGACATAAAACTTACCAGAGCGCCACCGACGTGCGGCGTCATCTTCTGGTAAACGTTCTTTTCTACGGATGAACCATTCGGTTTTTCACACTGTATTAGCGATTAATTGACGTTATTTCAGAATGTATCCAGAGATTTCATCTTCAGTCTTGGAGAAAAAAATACCCCTGAAATAAATGTATATAAAAGGTATTCCATTCCAAATGAGAATTGTATTGATAATCATTACTGTTATGTATAATAATGCATTCAACATCTATTAGGTTGGAGGTAGAAGGTGTCAAATACAGAGAATTTAATTACACCTTCACCTGTAGGGGTAATAGCAGATATCGCGCAGCTCTTTGAGCAAACCTTTGCTCATTTTTCTGTAACGTTTAAAGTGAATTCCGATAATATCCCTTCCAAAAGTATGAGTTTCAATCATTGGTCAAATGAAGATAATTTTCCGTCACTGATGGAAATTTATCAAAATGAGTATTACGGCATCAATAATATAAAGCCGAATCAGAAGGCACTTTATTCACTATGGACACAATGGTATTTCGGTTTGGTTATTCCTCCAATGATGTTGTTATTAATGGAATATCCGCAGGAAATTGACTCCGACTGTCGAAACTTTAAAGTGGAATTTCATGATAGTGGCAGGCCAGATATTATTTACTATCAGCTAAAATGGAAAGGTCAGAGCGCGGAAAATTTACTAGAACGCTATTATGCACTGATTAATAACCATGTTATTCCAATAGCTAATAAAATTGAGTCCTATCAGGGTATAAACGGGAGATTACTGTGGAATAACATCGGATACCTGATGTATTGGTATCTGGGTGAGTTTAAAAAACGCATGAAAGAAGATGTTTATCAGTCTGTTATTCAAGGTCTTTTTATGACTATGACCTTGCCAGACGGCCGCGAAAATCCGCTTTATCGCACGGTTATACTACGTAATGACACCCTGCAGCGCCGTAGCTGTTGCCAGCGTAATAAGCTACCGGGCGTGGGTAATTGTCATGATTGTCCGCTCGAAATAACGCTATAAAGGTATTATTTATTCTGAAATAACCTCTTGCTTCTGGCCGGTGGTTTTTGTAGTGACTATTTAACTCTCTCTTAGAGTTGTCGACTATATACCCAGTTATCATTGCTTATAATAAAAATATCATGGAACAGTAATCTGAGCGCATCTATATATATTATAAGGATATATCATGTACGGAGTAGCCCATACTGAAACCCCTTTTTTATCGGAAAGTGGTGATATAAGTGAGGTGCTTTATTTGGGGAGCTTTCTAAATAAACAAAGTGCCGATAATTATCAGGAAGGAGTTAATAATGTCACTGAAAGAATTAAGGGCATATTAAACGTTGTTGATAAACCCTTTAGCGGGATATTACCGAATGAATTGTCACCGCATATTTCTGGAATAAACCTGGATAATCCGCTGCCCTCACTCGATTCTGCGCTGGATGAATTACAACAGCTGTATATTAAAGATGCTGTTTATTTTCATCATCCTAAATATGTAGCGCATTTGAATTGCCCTGTGGTGCTGCCGGCGGTGTTTGGGGAAAGTATTATTGGTGCGATTAACTCCTCTTTAGATACCTGGGATCAGAGCGCAGGTGGTACGCTGATTGAACAGAAAGTGCTGGATTGGACCCGAGATAAAATAGGGTTAGGTGAAGAGGGGGATGGGATTTTCACCAGCGGCGGAACTCAATCGAACTTAATGGCTATGTTACTGGCTCGCGATCATTTTTGCCATCAGCGAGACCCGGCCCATAAAAATCAATTGCAGGGACTCCCAGCCGATTTTCACAAATTCCGCATTTTCACATCGGCGGTTAGCCACTTCAGCACGCAAAAAGCGGCCGCATTATTAGGCTTGGGTTACAACGCAGTGGTTCCTATTCCATACGACAGTGAATTTAGAATGGATACTCACGCCTTGGAGTTAAGTATCGAACGCTGTCTGGCACAGGGAAATATCCCTTTAGCGGTGGTGGCGACCACGGGAACCACTGATTTTGGCAGCATCGATCCTCTACGTCCTATTGCAGCGTTAGCTCAGCACTATGGTCTTTGGCTGCATGTTGACGCGGCCTACGGTTGCGGCTTACTGGTTTCTTCCCAGCATCGGCAACTGCTCGCCGGTATTGAGATGGCGAACTCGGTGACCGTGGATTACCATAAATCCTTTTTCCAGCCGGTGAGCTGTAGCGCCTTCTTTGTTAAGGATAAACAGCATTTTTCCTATTTGACCTATCACGCCGAGTATCTCAATCCGTTAAGCGCATTACAGGAAGGAACACCCAACCTGGTGAATAAAAGTATCCAGACCACGCGGCGATTTGATGCCCTAAAGATGTGGCTGACGCTGCGTATTATGGGTGCAAAGCAATTGGGGCTGGCTTTTGAGCGATTAATGGAGACCGCGCAGGTCGCTTATCAATTAATGCAGCCTAACCCGTATTTTGAACTGTTGCATCGACCCACGTTGAGCACGCTGGTATTCCGTTTTATACCGCTGGATTCCCGCAGTGATGCAGAAATCGATCTCACCAATGCATATATTCGTAAGGCGTTATTCCGAGAGGGAAATTCGGTCATTGCCGGGACCAAAGTCAATGGCCGTCAGTATTTAAAATTTACCTTTCTGAATCCGACTACGGGGATTCAGCATTTAAATGAAATTATCGATGCCATTATGACCCACGGGCAGAACTATGCGGATCAGCATCACGTCGCCGCGCTAAACAAGGAATGATTATGTCCATGCGACCTTATGATTTTATTGCCATCGGCATTGGTCCTTTTAATCTTGGATTGGCATGTTTAACCCAACCGCTGAACGATGTTCATAGTTTATTCATCGATCAAAATCCGGGTTTTGACTGGCATCCAGGGATGATGCTGGAAAGTGCAACTCTACAAACGCCCTTTATGTCGGATCTGGTGACGTTAGCGTCGCCAACGCACCCGTTGAGCTTTTTAAATTACATCAAACAGCAGGGCAGAATTTATTCCTTCTATATTCGGGAAAATTTCTTTCTGATGCGTAAGGAATATAACCAATATTGCCAATGGGCTGCCGCGCAATTGCCTAACCTGCGTTTCAATACTCGGGTTGAAACCCTGGAGTATGATGAGGAAACCGCACTGTATAAGCTGCGTTGTCTGGATTTGCGCACCGGCGATTATTACGAATGTCAGTGTAAAAAATTGGTATTAGGCACTGGGCCATCGCCGTGTATTCCAGAATGCTGCCAACCTTTTATCGCGAAAATGGTGACTTCTGGCGATTATCTGGATAACAAAGCGGCCTTGCAGAAGAAGGCCTCTATTACCTTGTTAGGCAGCGGACAGAGTGCGGCGGAGATTTTTTACGATCTACTCAGTGATATAGATCGCTTTGGTTATCAACTCAACTGGCTCACACGTTCCCCCCGTTTCTTCCCACTGGAATACACCAAGCTAACGTTGGAAATGACATCACCGGAATACGTCGATTACTTTTATAACCTCCCGGCAGAAAAGCGCGATGAGCTGAATCTGACTCACAAACAATTGTACAAAGGCATTAATAGCTCGTTGATCAATGACATTTTCGATCTGCTGTACACCAAGCGTTTGGACGGTGTCCTAAATGTGAATTTGTATACCAATAGCGAATTACAGCTGGTGGAGGAAAATAGTAATGGCAAAGGACTGAGTCTGTCTTTATTACAGCATGAACAGAATCAGCCGTTCACTTTGGCGTCCGAAAGCGTGGTATTGGCGACTGGGTATCAATATCAGCCGCCGTCGTTTATTGAAGGTATTCGCCAGTTAATCCGTTGGGATAATAAAGGCCGATACGACGTTCAGCGCAATTACAGTATTGATCGCCGCAACAGTATTTTTGTGCAAAACGTCGAGCTGCATACCCATGGTTTTGTTACGCCGGATTTGGGAATGGCCTGCTACCGTAATTCCTGTTTAATCCGCGAAATAACCGGAGTTGAACATTATCCTATTGAAGAAAGCATTGCTTTCCAGCGTTTCAGCGTGCCAGAACAGGGAGTCACACAATGACGCAGGCGACGGCGAAAATGAACCCACTGACGCCAGTGGAAAGCGGCGATTTCACACTGCGACCTTTAGATTTGATGCAGGATATTGGCTGGCTGAGTCATTGGGTCAGTCGCGAATATGCCCAGTACTGGGGAATGCAAAATCATAGCGAGTCACAGGTATTGGCGTTTTATCAGGAATTACTCGACCGGAAGCCGGGCAGCGTATTGGTTGGGATGAAACACCAGCAGCCTGCCTTTTTGCTGGAACGTTATATCGCCAAAGAAGATGTCATTGCTGAATATTATCCGGCGCTGCCGGACGATGTCGGCATGCATATTTTAGTCGCTCCGCCGGTAAATAAAGTGGCAGGTTTCACTTGGCGTGTATTTCAAAGCATTATGGCGTTTATTTTCAGCGATCCACTGGTGGCGCGTATTGTAGTGGAGCCGGATGTACGAAATGAGAAAATTCATCGCCTGAATAAACTCGCCGGTTTTGTTTATCAGCAACGGTTGGAAATGCCTCACAAGACGGCATGGCTGGCTTTTTGCACCAGAGAACAACATCAACTTGCGCTTCAGTCTGCGCGTCAACTGGAGCGTCAATGATGATAGCCAACTCCGTCGTTGCCATTCAGCCCCACGGGTTAGCCGTGGCGCATTTGCAGCCGTCACTATGGCAAAAAGTGAATCGTTTGCACTTGTGTAAAGCTATTTCCGAGTTTTCCCACGAGCGCATATTCGCTCCTGAGATATTAATGAGTCGACAGGACGGTGAGGGTTACCACTCTTACCAACTGGCTACGTCAGATAACCGGATTCGTTACGTTTTCCGCGCCCGCCGGTTGGCACTGGATCACTGGCTACTGGATCCTTCGTCTTTGCAGAAAACCGTTGATGGGCGGCTGGCCGATTTGGATTCGCTGTTATTTATCATTGAATTTAAACAGGAACTTGGCATTAGCGATGCGGTGTTACCGACTTATCTTGAGGAGATTACCAGTACCTTATACAGCAGTGCGTATAAACACAGTCGGGTGGGTATTAGCGCGTCTGAACTGGTCAACGCCAACTTCCAGTTATTAGAACAGGAAATGATGGAAGGTCATCCTTCCTTTGTCGCCAATAATGGACGCATTGGTTTTAATGGGCAGGATTTCCAGCAGTTCAGCCCGGAGGCCGCTTCGGACATTCATTTGGTCTGGCTGGCCGCGCATAAAAGCAAAGCGCATTTTGCCAGCATCGAACAGCTAGATTATCGGCAACTGATGCTGCAAGAGTTGGGCGAGGAAGCGCTGGCGGAATTTGAACAACGGCTGATCGCCAAAGATCTCAATCCGCAGGATTATCTGCTGATGCCGGTGCATCCATGGCAGTGGCTGAGCAAGGTGTCTTCGGTATTTGCTGCGGATATTGCTAACCAAATGCTGGTGTTCTTAGGGACGGGGAAAGATGTCTATCAGGCTCAGCAATCGATTCGGACTTTTTTCAATCGGAGCGAACCGTTACGATATTACGTAAAAATGGCGCTATCTATCCTGAATATGGGCTTTATGCGCGGATTGTCGCCTTATTATATGGCTACCACGCCGGGCATTAATGAATGGCTGTTTGAGCTGGTGGAAAATGATGAGACGCTGCGCTGCTACGGTTTTAAAATTTTACGTGAAGTCGCCAGCGTGGGTTTCCGCAACAGTTATTACGAACAGGCGGTGACCGGGGATACGCCGTACAAAAAAATGGCCGCAGCCTTATGGCGAGAAAACCCGCTGCAATTGATTCAGTCGGGTCAGCAGGTGATGACCATGGCGGCATTGCTGCATCTGGATCAGCAGGGCAAGGCGTTTTTGCCTGAGCTCATCACTGCCTCCGGATTGCCCACAGAGCAATGGATAGCTCGTTATTTACAATGTTATTTATCACCGCTATTGCACTGTTTGTATGCCTACGATCTGATGTTTATGCCCCATGGGGAAAATATCATTCTCGTGCTGGAGAACGCCGCCCCTCAGCATATCTTTATGAAAGATCTGGCAGAGGAAATTCTGGTGATGAATCCCGTCGCAGATTTACCGGAAAAGGCGCAGCGGGTCAAAGTGGATATGCCGGAGGATATGAAAACTCTGACCATTCTTTCCGATGTATTTGACGGCGTATTTCGCTATCTGGCGGCGATCCTCGATCAGCAGGGGAATTATTCAGAAGGGCGTTTTTGGGCTGCGGTGGCGAACTGCATTTGGGAATATCAACGGCAACATCCTGAACTGGCCGGGCAATTTGCACGTTATGAACTGTTTACACCCAAAATTAAGCGTTGTTGTCTCAATCGGTTACAGTTGGCCAATAATCGCCAAATGCTGGATTTAGCCGATCCGGCTCAGAGTCTGAAATTTGCCGACGATTTGATCAACCCATTAGTTGCTTTTGGAATACCTGCCGTCTAGTTATAAGTTACATCAATACTACTGTGCCCCGGAGGCAATTTTCCGGGGCGTTAAGTCTTGGTTTAGGGTCGGACTAGCGCGGGTGATAGCGAGGAATAACTAAGGGTTTACCTGATTCAGGATCGGTAATAATTCGGCAACGTAGGCCGAATACTGCCTCAATACTTTCTTCAGTCACTATGGTTTCTGGCCATCCTTCGGCAAAAATCTTCCCTTCTTTTAGCATGATAAGATGAGTGGCATAGCGTAGCGCCTGATTAATGTCGTGCAAGACCAGCACCAGCGTTTTGCCCTGCTGATGCAATTGCTGACATAAATCCAGCATTTCAATCTGATGGGCGATATCCAGATAGGTAGTCGGCTCATCCAGTAACACGATTGGAGTATGCTGTGCCAAAGTCATGGCAAACCACGCCCGCTGGCGTTGCCCACCGGATAATTCACTGACCATCTGTTGCGCTAATGGCTCCAGGTTGACCGCCTTTATAGCTGCGCGAACGATATTATCGTCTGCGGCAGACCATTGACGAAAAAAGGATTGGTGGGCATAGCGACCCCGCGAAACCAAATCGAAGACCGTCAGGGCTTCGGAGACGCCAGCGCCTTGGGAAAGTAGCGATAGCTGGCGGGCTAAGGCTTTAGCTCTGAAATGCTGAATATTTTGCCGATCCAGTTTGATACAGCCACTTTGTGGCGATAAACCGCGACTTAACGCGCGTAATAGCGTCGATTTTCCACAACCATTTGGCCCAATAATTACGCTAAAAGCTCCGTTTTTAATGCCTACGCTGAGTTTATCGACGACAGTCCGCGGGCCGTAGCTTAAAGACAATAATTGAGTCGTTAAGCGTGGCTCATCGGTGTGGTACTGCGTTGCGGCCAATGACTCCGAGGATAATAGCGTAGAAGGGCAGTCTAACTCGCGTGGGGACGTCATTTTATTCTCCTGACTTCAGCGTACAGCAAATACATCAAATAGATACCGCCAACGGCTGCGGTGATTACGCCGACCGGAAGCCGGGAAGGCGTGGGCAGCAGCAGAGTGATAATATCTGACGCCAGCAGCAGTAGTGCGCCCATCAACGCGGTGCACAGCAGGGCAATTCCTTTGGAGCGGAGCAGATGGCGGGTAATTTGCGGCGCAGATAAAGCGATAAATGCCACCGGGCCAACCACCAATACCGCTGCGGTAGCCAAAGTTATTGCCAGTAACAGACTCAACAAATGTGTCAGACCAATATTGACGCCCAATGACTGGGCAACTCCGCTCCCCAGACTTAGAAAGTTGAGTTGACGACTGAGATACACCAACCCCGGTGTCACTACGCTTAACGTTAGGCCGATAAGGCATACGTCGCGCCAGTTTTTCTCCGCCAGGCTGCCGCTGAGCAATGCGGCCATCTGGTTTGCCTGTTCCAGCCGTACTTGCGAAATGGCGAAGTTGACGAATGCCATGCAAAGCGCACCGACGGCAATACCTGAAATAACAATTTTTCCCGAATGAGATAGGTTGTTAATGCTGCCTGCATAGACCAATGCGACGGCGCAACAGGCACCGAGGAAGGCACCTACGGGGACAGGAATGACGCCCGGCCAGAGCAACAGGGTGGCCACTACGCCCGCGGAGGCACCGGCGGTAATGCCAATAATATCCGGGCTGCCTAATGCGTTACGGGTAGTGGTCTGGAAAATGGCGCCAGAAATTGCCAATGCGGCTCCGGCTCCTAATGCGACTAAAGCGCGGGGAAGCCGCAATTGCAGCAAAATAAAATGTTCAAATTGACTGCCTTGCCCGGAAAGGACATTGAGCGTTTTTTCCCATTCAAACCCGTTAGGGCTCAATACCATGGCGATAAGCAGGCCTAACAATAGAGTCGGTAACATCAATAGTAGATAACGCTGTGTAGTGGGAACCGGAGCCAAAAACACCCAAGATCCCAGCGTTAGCGTTTTACAGGAATTAGTGGGAGGCATCGGCAAATCCTTTTTTACGATTGGCGACCGCATAAAGCAATGGGCCACCCACGGCGGCGGTAATCACGCCGACCATCACTTCGCCTGGAGCAATAATCACTCTGGCGATGATATCGGCAGTTAACAGTAGAATTGGCCCGACCAACAGGCTGTAGGGCAACAGCCAACGGAAATCGCTGCCAATCATGGCACGAACCAAATGAGGTGCGGCCAGACCGATAAAGGCGATTGGACCTGCCAGTGCCGTTGCCGCTGCGGCCAGCATGGTCGCGCCAATTAAGGCCAGTAGCCGGATTTGGACCGTATTGGCACCCAGCGCGGTGGCGATATTTTCACCGAAAACCATGATGTTAAGGGACGGCGCAATAGCGAGAACGAGGGCTAATCCGCCGATAAAATAGGGCACCACCGGCAACATCGCCATCATCGACATACCCGACAGCGAGCCAAGCACCCAGAAGCGATAGTTCTCTAACACGGCGGGATGGAGTAGTACCACACCTTGCACATAGGCGAACAGGCAGGCATTGATCGCCGCACCAATCAGTACCAGACGGGTTGGATTACTATTAGGTTTGCCGCCGCTTAACAGATAAAACAGCAGGGTTGCCAGCGCGGCACCGATCAATGCAGGCCAAAAGCGAGAAATAGCAGCCAGCGCAGGAAAAAAGGCAAAGCTGACGATGATAGCCGATGCACCCGCGTTGACGCCCAATAAACCGGGATCGCCGAGTGGATTACGTAGCAGTCCTTGCGTCACGGCTCCGGACAACGCCAGCGCCGCGCCGGCCATCAGACCTATTAAGGTTCGAGGCAATCGGACCTCTATGACCAAATCGTGATAGTTACGGTCATCGGCGCTGAAATAGTGCCAGACCGCGCTGAGAGGTAAGGGTTTGGCTCCTAACGTCAGGCTGGCAACAATACAGAGTAGGGTGAGCAGCAAGAGTCCCACCCAGCCCCAAACGCGGCATGCTCGCTGCCGCCGATGAATCTGCTGAGTCATGGCGGAGTCTCCGAAACGGTAGCCAAATGGCGCGCTTTCTCTGCGACCAGCGGCATAAAGCGTTGCAATCCCCAATCGACGCTTAAAGGCGTGCCGTAGGACATTGCCATCACGATGGCCTGATCGGTCATTGGGATGTAGCCACCGTGGCGCACTGCCGCAATGGCATTAAATAATGGCTGCTGTTCTACTCGCTGGCGCTCCTGCTCGCTGTTGTACCAGGTCACTAGAATATCCACATCATTCAGTCGGTCAGCATTTTCCAGCCCAAGATTTGCGGCGAAACTGCCTCGGGACGCGGTCAGGTTTTTAATCGAGGGAGCCAATTGCAAGCCGGTTGCAGAGAGTGTATCTACGCGAGGATCGCCCGCGACATATATCGATAGATTGGCATTATTAGCCGCCGCTTTAATGTAAGCGAAGCGCAGTCTCGCTATGCCCGGTACCGTTTTGCCCGCGTCGGCCAGAGTGCTTTCTAATTGCAGTAGTAAATCTTGAGCCTGAGCTTCTTTACCCAAAGTATGGCCGATCAATTCAATCTGCTGGCGGGTAGACGTCAGCCAGGGCAAGCCGGGATAGGCGACCACCGGCGCGAAGCGCGACAGCTGATCGTACAGGCTTTGGCTAATACCCGACTGAGTGGCAATAATCACATCGGGCTTCAGGTTGATTAGCTGCTCGATATCCAGTTCGGGATACATGTGCAGAATTGTCGGTAGAGTTTGTCCTTGCTGTTCCAGCGCCTGACGAAACCAGGGCAGATAGCCTTGCTCGTCGCCGCCCCAGCGATGGGATTCAATGCCAATCGGAACCTGCCCCAGCGCCAGCACAATATCCTCCGATCCGGCTCCCAAAGTCACAATGCGTAGCGGCGGACGCTCAATGACCGCAGTACCGAGAGCAGTCACTACCTGCCGTGGGAAGCCTTTTTCACGAGCCGCTGTTACGCCGTCTGGCGCAGAAGCGTTATCGCAGCCGGAAAGCAAAAAAACCAGCGCCAACAGGCCGGTTAATACAGTCACTATTGTCCCCGTGCGATGACGGGCGAATCCATAGGGGCTTAGGGAATTATTTATCAATAACATTTGGGTCGAGAGTTTTTCCTTAGTGTTATCACAAGCAGCCACGGAGCCGAAAAACGCGCTCCGTGGTGTTGGCGGTATTAACAATAATCAGAAGGTGTAACGCACAGTGGCATCCACATTACGCGGCTTGCCCACTAGGTATTGGCTGTACTGACCAATTTGCGAGTAATAATGCTGATTGAATAGGTTATCCAGATTCACCGTAAGCGACAGCTGCGGAGTGAACTGATAGCGGCTCATCAGGCTGTAAACCGCAAAACTATCCTGACCCACGCGCTGCACGCCGGTCGGGCTGGTTACATCACTGTAGGTCTTGCCTTGCCAGTTGACACCGCCGCCGAGAGTCAGGTCTTTCATCGACCCTGGCAGGGTATAGGTGGTGAAAACTTTCAGGACTTTTTGCGGCGTGATCGGAGTGAAAGTTTGCCCGTTTGGCACTTGCACATGATATTGGGTATAACCGGCGAACAGGTTCCAGTTTTCAGTGACTTTCCCGCTGATTTCCGCTTCAAAACCACGGGTTTTAGTCCCGTCTACGGCATAGTAAGGGCGGCTGTTATCTGGCAGACGCGGCGCGGTGGTATCCGCCACTGGCATGTTGTCCTGACGAATTTCAAACACCGCTAACGAATAATCAATGCTGTTGTCGAAGGCGACGCCTTTCATTCCCACTTCGTAGTTTTGCCCACTGATCGGGTCCAACAGTTGGTTATCACGATTGCGGCGACTTTCCGGATTGAAGATTTCGGTGTAGCTGGTATAAACCGACAAATCGCTGTTGATGTCGTAAATCAGGCCGCTGTAGGGCACGAACTGATTTTTATATTTGGCATTTTGCGGCGTGCCGAAGTTATCGCCTCGGGTTTCCCATGTGGTTAAACGGCCACCGAGAATCAACGTTAGCGGATCGGCCAGAGAAAGCTGAGTCACCGCATATTGCGCGGTTTGATCGTTACGCCCTTTAGAACCGTAGGCGCGAGTAGTGCTCCAGATCGGTTTAGGATACTGCCAGCCCGGCTGAGTAAAATCCCCCAGTTCGGGGCAAGTACTGCGGGTGCTGCAATTGGCGGGATTGTAATAGTCGTTATCAAAATTCTGGCGTTGGTGGTTCCAGCCAAAGCCAAGCTGATGTTGACGCCCAAACAGACTGTAATGACCGTTAACCTGAATATCATAGTTTTGCTGACGGCGAGTTCCGTCAATAAGCGACATACTCCCTGGGCGCATGCCGATATTGGTCGTACGATCCGGATAACCATCTGCCCACATCACGTTTTGCAGCAGTTTGTCATTATCAAAAGTAAAGGTACCCTTGATGTTCCAGCCGTTGTCGAACTGGTGTTGCAGGCTGCTAAACAACGACTGGGTTCGGGTTTCGGAAGAAGTCCAGTCAGGCGCGGTGCTGGCCGAACGACCGTAATGAGTTCGGCCACTGTCGCTGTAAAACAGCGGCAACCCGCCAAACATGCCCCCTTGGGTCATATTGCGTTGAGTATCGGCGCCGATGGTCAGCAGGGTGTCTGGCGTCAGATCCACTTCCAGAATGCCGTAAAATGGATTGCTGCTTTGTTTGTATCGGTCAACGAAAGAATGGGTATCCTGATACGCCGTGACAAAACGCCCGCGGACGCTGCCATCGCTATTCAGCGGACCAGAAAGATCCAGCGTAGTACGCCATTTATCCCATGAGCCAACGCCGGCAGAAACGCTGCCGCGAAAATCCTGAGTCGGACGTTTACGTACCAGATTAATCACAGCCGATGGGTTTCCCGGCCCGGTCATTAAACCCGCCGCACCACGTACCACTTCAATCCGATCGAACATATCGGTATCCAGCGTGTTATCGCCGTAATTAAAGCGGGTATCGTAAAAAGTGGCTACGCCGTCGCGCATAATATTATTCACGCTCATGCCGCGTGAAGTAAAACCGAAGCGATCGCTATCGAACTGACGAACGTTCAGGCCGGTAATATTATTGACCGCGCTTTCTACGCTGGTCAGGTTTTGATCGCGCATACGCTGTTTCGTCAGAATACTGACCGACTGTGGCGTTTCGCGAGCAGAAATATTCAGACCGGTGGCCGTAGACATTGAAGAGGTATTATAACTGCCGCTGTCTTCCGTTACACCTGGGTGGTTTAGCGGCGAGGCAATCACGGTCATGGTGGTTTCTTCAGCGCTGTTTTTCGGTGATGACTTCGCGCTGTCATTATGATTATCGCTGGCGGCATAAGCGCTCCCCAATAGCGATAAATTAGCGGCAAGAGCCCATGCCACGGGTTTAACTCTGTGTGAAGGTTGCAGGCGAATCGGGTTCTTGCCGTCACTTCTTTTCATTATTCTTTTCACCAAATATCAGGTTGTGCCACTGGGGTGGGCAGCGACCCACGCCGCTGCCGTCATTAATTAACCTGCCGTTTTAAAGGCATGAATCGGGTTTGCTAAGGTGCCAGCAAATTTGAGATTCTTCTCCCGATCGTCGAGATCGATCATTTGCTGGTTATTGGCCATTTGCAGGCGATTCAGACAGGTGCGAACAAAATCGGCTTTAAACAGGTCGAATTGGTTATATTTATCGGCCAGTGCCGGATGCTGAGCCTGATAGGCATAAATGCAGTCCGCGACTAATTTCCAGAATTGGCGTTCGGGCAGTCCCAGATCTTTTTGTAGAATTGGCGTGAGATAACGGAAGAAACAGTCAAAAATATCCAGGAAAATATAATTGATCTTCATATCGTCTTCGATAGTGACATGCAGATCTTTAATCTCCTCGGGCAGTGTTATATCGCCGTTAAGAATGGCAATTTCTTCTCCGATATCTTTCATTAACACATGTACCGGAACGTTATTCTCCAGAACCAACATCAGGTTTTCCCCGTGAGGCATAAAGACCAGATCGTAGGTGAAGAAGGCGTGCAATAACGGAGAAAGATAGGCATCCAGATAATGTGCAATCCATTTATCTGCGTCTAAACCAGAAGAATGAACTAATGCGGCCACGACCGAATGACCGGTATTATCCCGGTGCAAGAGAGAGGCCATGGTCATTAAACGCTGATGGCTGGCGAGTAAGGGGATTGGGCTTTCTCGCCATAGCGCTGAAAGCATTTTCTTATGCGGATTGTCTTTAATCAGCGCGGTTTCGAAATAATCATTGAAATAGCCCATTGCTGCGCGTTCCCGCAGGAGGGTAAATTTTTTCTGTTGAAAGAATGGATCTTGGGAAACCAACGTTGCCAGCCATTCATTCACTAGCGGCGTGGTGGCCATACTGTGCGGGGAAAGCCCGCGCATAAAGCCCATATTCAGAATCGACAGCGCCGTTTTAACGTAATTCTTTTGCGGATTAGCGATATTAAAAAATGTGCGAATTGACTGTTGGGCTAGGTAGCTATCCTGCCCTTGGCCCAGATAAACAATGTCATTGCGTGCTATATCGGCGGCAAAGCTAGTGGCAATTCTTTCGTACCATTGCCACGGATGTAATGGCATAAAGAAATAGTCGTTAGCGTTCAGGCCACGGGAGGTTAACTGACGGAGGAAATCTTCTGTCTGGTCATTCCCCAGTTCTTCCTGCATTAACTGCTGATAACTGAGACCAGTTAAACTGGCAAAAACGGTTTTATTTTGGTGTACCGCAATCCAGATAAGTTTGATCGAATGAGCACTTTCCGGCGCAAAGTGAGCATAATCTGCAATATCAAACCCAATGCGACCATTATTAGCAATAAAAACCGGATGCCCTTCGCTCATCGCTGTTTCTACACTTTGGTAGTCTGCCTGAGTTAACTGTGTCGAACTCAGATTATTATGGTGATATTTAAATGCGTGACCATAAAGAGTGCTGGAGATCTCATCTAAATAGACTGGCAGCATTTTTTCGGAAATACAAAGCAGGCTATTTAATTCAATGATAAGTTGTAACGCATCCAGTGGCTGCGGTTTACCCTCCACGGTTTTGGTTAATGTATCGGTTTCAATATCCAGATGATCTAGTTGGTAAGGGTAGGCACTGAAGCGATATTCTATTTTGTTGTGATTGGAACTAACGCTGTCGGGACAAAAACTATAGCGACAAAGGCCATTCGCCTGCGTTTCCAGACGGGTTGGTGCGATTAATTTCTCATGGCTAAGTTCACGCAGTATTTTCCCAACTAAATGGGTATTCGCTCGAGACCAGTTCTCGCCATTAAGATGTTGGATATAGTTATCATTGAATTTCCGCGTTGAAGCCATCTCTATAGTGTCCCTATTGAAGAGTAGAATTTCAGGGAATAATAAGCCCAGACATACCTGAGGGATTGATATCCATGCTCAAGGTGTTCCTATTTGTCATTTGGCTAACGTTAAGAGAAAACGATTATTATTCCGTTCAAAGCGGGATATATATAGCATTATAAATTTTTTGATGCAAATAATTATCATTTCGATATTGATAATTGCATTTGTCGGTTTTTAACTGACTATATCATTGAATATTATGTGTTTTATTTTATCAGGTTGTTACGTATCAAACTGACTTAAGAACTGTTTTAGCATGTTTCCAGTAAAATCTGACCAGCCGTTTTCCAGATATATATCCAGTTAAAATGTCATGATATTAGTTTTGCTTTTCCCTCTAAAATAATAAGGTTAATCGACGGGGAAGGAACCTGAAAATCAGAATTTAATGAATTCAAGATGGATTTATTATTGGTTTAATTTTGGTTTTGTTATCCGCTTTTATTACGGCGTTCTTTATTCATATGCCTATTTTTCATTTATTATAACTTTATTGCATGATAAGTGGTTTTGAGGCGTAATTATAATTGGTTAATTTTAATCCTAGGTCGACAATGAAATGGATACATGTCACCAATATTAATTCACTATACCAATGATTATCTATGAAATGATTATATATACATCTATTTTTATAAAAATAATTCAATAATTATTACAATATAACTCCATGTTTTAATTAAATTTTTAAATTTTTTCCATAAAGGGATAAAAATAAATTCCAATATTCTTGCGTTTTATAATAACCGTCTATAATTAATTTTGTATAACTACTTAGGCAGTTATCAATCATCTTTTTATATTTTTTTAGTCATACTGCTGCATGATCGCGGCAGCTGGAAGCCTGTGTCTTTAATTTATTATTAGATTAATTCATTGGCTATATTCGGTTAAATTGCACTTAAGCCAAATTACTTGGAACTTTATCTATGAAAGCAAGTAGTAATAAAACTGTCGATCAGTTTGATGCTGCTGTAGCGCGTAATGGCTATAATGCGGTAAATGAGTTATTACAGTATCACGCGCGTGGTGATGACCTGATAAGAAATGGCAAACCGTCTTACTCTACTGAAGACGCGGGGTTACAGATTACCCGTACCGGGCAAACCTGGAATGGTAAAAATGTTTTTGATCAGCCAGTAAAGCTGACCTATTCATTTTTAAACAGTGTTAGCAAAATTCCGAGTGGCGATAAGGGTTTTGTCAAATTCAATCCTGCGCAAATCGAAACGGCTAAGTTGTCATTACAGTCGTGGGCGGATGCCGCCAATATTACTTTCACAGAAATCGCGTCCAGCCAGAAAGCCAATATTACTTTTGGTAATTATACGCTTTCCCACGACGGTTCTCCGGCCGATTCCCAGGCTTATGCGTATTTACCGGGTAGCGGGAGTCCGTCCGGTTCGACCTGGTATAACTACAATGTCGATAATATTCGTAGCCCAAATACCATGGAATACGGCCGCCAGACTATAACTCATGAGATTGGACATGCACTGGGGCTTAGCCATCCGGGTAATTATAATGCGGGTCAAGGTTATCCGTCTTATAAGGATGTAACCTACGCGGAAGACACTCGTCAGTTCAGTATTATGAGTTACTGGGGTGAGAAAAATACCGGTGGCGATAACAAAGGCCATTACGCCGCCGCACCTCTTTTAGATGATATTTCCGCGGTCCAACATTTGTACGGTGCAAATATGACGACCCGCGCCGGCGATACTATTTACGGTTTCAATTCAAACACCGATCGTGATTATTACACCGCGACCGATAGCAGCAAGGCGTTGATATTCTCCGTATGGGATGCCGATGGCAACGATACTTTCGACTTCTCCGGCTATAGCAATAATCAGCGTATTAATCTGAACGAAAAATCTTTCTCTGACGTGGGCGGGCTGAAAGGCAACGTATCTATTGCCGCAGGCGTAACCATCGAAAATGCCATTGGCGGTTCCGGTAATGATGTCATCGTGGGTAATGATGCGCGCAATACCTTAATAGGTGGCGATGGCGACGATGTGTTATTCGGCGGCGGCGGGGCGGACGTGCTGTGGGGTGGCGCGGGTAAAGATATTTTTGTCTTTGCTCAAGTAAGCGACTCCACACCGAAAGCTACCGACTGGATCATGGATTTCGAAAGAGGTATCGATAAGATCGATCTTTCGGCCTTTAATCTGGGTAAAAGCGGTGGCCTGCATTTTGTCGATAACTTCAGCGGTAAAGCAGGTGAAGCCATGCTGACTTATGACGCAGGAAGCAACGTAAGCGATTTAGCATTAAATATCGCTGGCGACCGGTCATTCGCAGATTTCCTAGTGAAGATTGTTGGGCAACCGGCTCAGGCGACAGATTTTATTGTTTGATAGCTTAGATTCTTGAAATAAAAACAACGTCTAATGATTTTTATTAGACGTTGTTAATGACTTAAATCAGAAACTCCGGAATAAGCTAATAGGATTTTTCTGGGAAAATAACGCGTAAATTTAATGGTTGTAATTAGGATTTATCTTTTTTAAATTCATGATGATTATTATTACTTGTTTTTAATAACGTAAAACATATAATCAAAACGCATTTTGATGATTAAACAAATTATCTTTATGTATTAATTAGTCTGAAAATAATTGTATATATGAAGTATGTTTTTATGTAATACCACTACAAAGGAGATGACATGGATTTGCATTTTTTACACGGGTAAATCTTACCCGTTAATGAGTGTAGATAGTCGCCGTGGTGGTGAGTTTATTTAATTACAAGGAACTTAACGTTGAAAACAATCAAGAAGACATCTGACGCTCAACTCGCCTCAAATAATCATATGGAAGGTTATAGTGATGTAATCAATCTATTCTTAGATTCTGTTCGTGGCGATGGCGTTACCACTACTAGCGGTAAAGCGAGTTATGCTTTGGATAAAGCCGTATTGCAGTTAAATCGCGGTGGATTAAGTTGGAATGGTAAAATGAATTTAGGGCAGGATGCCGATCTTAAATATTCATTTTTAGACCACAATTCCAAAATTCCTACTGGGATTAACGGATTCATTAAATTTAATCCGGAGCAGGTAATTCAAACTAAACTTGCACTCCAATCCTGGTCTGATGTTGCTAATGTCCATTTCACTGAAGTCGGTCCAACGGAGAAAGCCAATATTACATTGGGCAACTATTCGTTAACCTCTACTGGCCAGTTAGCGGGCGGTCAGGCATTTACCAGCACCAGTTATTACAGTGATGGCAAAATTGCAAACGCGGGTACCTGGTATAATTACAACGTGGATAATATTCGCGAGCCAGGCTCAATGGAATATGGTCGCTTAACATTGGCACATGAATTAGGCCATGCTCTGGGGCTGAGCCATCCAGCGGATTATAACGCGGGTCAAGGCAATACCTTTAAAGCTGATGCGGTTTACGGCGAAGATACTCGTCAGTTCAGTATTATGAGTTATTGGGATGAAACTCAATCTGGAGCGGATCATCAAGGGCACTACGGATTAACGCCATTGGTGGACGATATTGCAGCAATTCAACGTTTGTACGGGGCTAATATGAGCACGCGTACTGAAGATAATACTTACGGTTTTAACTCCAATACTCATCGTGACTCTTTCACTTTGGCGGATAGCAGCGATCAGAAAGTGTTCTCCGTTTGGGATGCGGGTGGCAACGACACCTTTGATTTCTCAGGCTATAGCGTTGATCAACGCATTAATCTGGAAGCGACGTCATTCTCTGACGTAGGCGGCCTGAAAGCTAACGTTTCCATTGCGGCGGGTGTCACTATCGAGAATGCGATTGGCGGTTCCGGTAATGACGTCATCATTGGTAATGAAGCCAATAATGAGTTGCGCGGCGGAGCGGGTAATGACGTGCTGTTTGGCGGCGAAGGTGCAGATAAAATGTGGGGCGGCAGCGGCAGCGATATCTTTGTTTACGGTCGCGCCACGGATTCGACACTGGCCAACCCTGACTGGATTATGGATTTTGAAGGCGGTATCGATAAAATCGATCTGTCGGGATTCCATGTTGGGACAGGTGGAATTCATTTTGTCGATTACTTCTCCGGTTCTGCGGGTGAAGCATTATTAACTTACAATCCTGACACTAATATCAGCGATTTGGCTGTGAATATCGGTGGTGCAGAAGCCATTCCTGATTTCCTGGTGAAAATTGTGGGTCAGCCAATGCAGGCGACTGACTTTATCGTCTGATAGAAAAAGTGAAATATAGCCAATGTCTGATTGATTAAATCAGGCGTTGGCTATGAATAAAAAATTAATGGCAGGTTTTGTCTGTGTTTTTTATGAGAATAAGATAAATCTATAAGTTATTGACTAATAATTTTTAGGAATATTTTTATTTATTATAAAGAAAATATTTTCCTTAATAAGATTTATGATTAAAAGATTTATCACGTAGGGTGGTTTTACGGCAGCGGTATAGTGATTTTAATTATTCATTAGTGGATACCCAGATCGCTAAAGCATTTTGTGTTAAAGGTGCTTGCAGCCGTACAGTTCGAAAAATCTGTGAACGGTGATGCTTTTGAATTGAGGGTCATGACAAAAGCATTGGTTTTATCTAACCAAACTATCCGGAATATACGTGATGAAGCAAAGTAAAAATAAAATAACAGAGCAGGGACAACATAATGAATATCAGTTGGGAAGTTTATACGCGCAGGGGCTAATGGCGGGAGCAACTGATCGAATAGGCACATCGTTAAAGCAGAATAAAGTGTCGTTTACTTCGGAAGAAGCCGCCGATGCCATTACACGAACAGGTCACAGTTGGAATGGCATGAAACAAATTGATCAATCGGCAGAGGTCAATTATTTATTTTTGAACCCTAGGTATGGCGCTAAAACGCCTGCGGGTGACTCTGGGTTGACGAAATTTAACTCAGCGCAGGTCACCGCGGCAAAACAGGCAATGCAAAGTTGGGCTGACGTAGCCAATGTGACATTTAATGAAACCAGCGCGGTTCATGATGCGAATATTCGTTTTGGTAATTATGAAATTTACACCGGGCAAGACTCTAACCCTAGCTTTAAAACCGGATATGCATATTTCCCTTGGGGGCCATCGAGTCAGGTAGGAGTATGGATTAATAACAATCATCAAGGGAATCAACGTCCAGATTTATATCAATCAGGTCATCAGACCTTAAGCCATGAAATAGGTCATGCGCTTGGGTTAAGCCATCCAGGGCGCTATGACTCTCTAAAAGGTACGCCAAATTATGGTAATGCGGGTTATGCGGAAGACAGTAGGCAGTACAGCATAATGAGCTACTGGAGTGAGTGGAATACTGGCGCTGATTTTAAAGGTTTCTATCCAGTTGGCCCTCAAATAGATGATATCGCGGCAGCTCAGCGTCTTTATGGCGCAAATATGAACACACGAACTGAAGATACTGTCTATGGTTTCAACTCAAATACGAATCGAGACTCTCTGAGCTTAAACCATAGCAGTGATAAGAAGGTGTTCGCAGTTTGGGACGCGGGTGGTAATGATGCGTTTGATTTCTCTGGCTATTCAAACAATCAACGGATTAACTTGAACGAACAGTCATTTTCCGATGTCGGCGGTTTGGAAAAAAATGTGTCCATTGCGGCGGGCGCGGTGATCGAAAACGCGATTGGTGGTTCAGGGAATGACATTTTGATGGGTAATCATGTCAGTAACATCTTAAAAGGCAACGCCGGCAACGATGTTATTTATGGTGCAGGTGGGGGAGATCATCTGTTCGGCGGCGAAGGTCGCGATACCTTCTTTTATGGCAATATCCAGGATTCAACATCAGAGAACCCGGATACTATTTATGATTTCGTCAGCGGCATAGATAAAATTGACCTGAGAGGTTTGAATATTGCTGAAAATAGTGCGCGGCTGGTGAATGAGTTCAGCGGTAAAGCAGGAGAAGCGATACTGAGTTTTGATGAAACAACCGGAATGAACGAATTTGCGTTGAATCATTCGGGCGGCGGACTTTCATCTGATTTTACCTTGAAAATTATTGGCCAACCGATGAAGGCTGCTGATTTTCTCGTTTGATAGTTGATAATAAAATATTGCCGGCGTCTGATTGACTTAATTAGACGTCGGCGATAAAAAAGAGAATAGAAAGGCTATTTTATGTTTTCTCATTAATTTCTCTGGTTATGGCGCTCGAGTTAACATAATGTTTTCTCAATTGAAAGGGATTTAATTATGAAAAACATAAAGAATGAAATGAGTGAAGTGTCTTACAGCGTTGTCCACAAAATTTGTACCATTAATAAAAGCAGTATCGATTGTCTAGATGATGGGAATGTCAATAATAACGCAAGTGGATTATATGGCGGCAAAATATTTAATTCTCCCATGCCGAGCAAAGATATTTATGCCTACAAGGATATAAAAGATCAATCCTGTTATCGAATTGATTTTATGTGGTATTTTTAATTTTTCGTCGATAGATTGGATGTTTCAGATATGACATCGCTCCATGGGGCGAGGTTAAATGTTGTGGATGACTTTAATTGTTTATCAACGACTGGTGATGCAATGCTGGAGTATGATTCAGCTAGCGATATAACCCATTTTCACATGGCGAATGTTAATAATGGCGTTATGGAAGATCATTTTGAAGTTTCCATTATTGGTAAGCTTGGCTTGGATACGGATTTTATTTTCTAAGTCGATCAACATCTGGAATAGCACATGTACGGATATTCCTATGCGCTATTAATACAGGAGCAGTTATGGTGAAGCGGTTATTACTTCAACCTTATCGAACATTTTTGTGTGCCACTTTGGCGTTATTAACCTCAATAAGTTCTGGAGAGATTATGGCAAGCAGCCAGGTATTACCTAAAGCCAGCGATTTAAGCGGTCAATGGCAAGTACAGTTAAATAAATCAGCAGAAAAAGCCTGCAGTATTGAATTGAAGTCCACGGCAATAAAACCCAATCTCACTTGGCATGCCAGCGGCGATGTTGCCTGCTTAGAACAATTGCTGGGCAGCGCGCCACAGGGTTGGCGGCCAACGCCGGATGGTATCACCCTGACGGATCAAACCGGTGGGGCTGTGGCATTTTTTGAGCGAACCCAAGACGGTTATGAAATGACGCTACCGGATGATGCGGGAGTAATGATATTACGCCGCGTACAGGATTAATTTTCGTTACGGATAATCTGATGACTTCACTTTTACCTAAGAGTGAAGTCAGAAAATAATTATCGCCCGCCAGAAAGCCGTTAAGGAAAGGTTATGGTTTCTCATCCAATTCGCAATTATGACCGGTTACGAGAGGCGCTGGGCGCATGTCGACGGAGTTTTTACGGCGTCGGCATTTTCAGCGCCATTATTAATATACTGATGTTGGCGCCCTCCCTGTATATGTTGCAGGTTTATGACCGGGTTCTGGCCTCCGGCAATGAAATGACATTGCTGATGCTAACGATCCTGATGGTTGGCTTATGTTTTTTTATGGGCGCGCTAGAGTGGGTACGCAGTTTGGTGGTAATTCGCCTCGGTACCCGATTAGATTTGCGATTGAATAAACAGGTATTTAACGCCGCTTTTGAACGTAATTTGCGGGATGGAGATTCTAAAGCTGGGCAGGCGCTGACGGATCTTACCCAATTACGCCAGTTTGTTACCGGTAATGCCCTGTTTGCCTTTTTTGATGCGCCATGGTTCCCTCTGTTCCTGGCGGTCGTATTTTTGCTGCATCCGTGGCTCGGCATGTTGGCATTAGGCGGCGCTGTCTTTCTGATTTTCCTCACTTGGCTCAACCAATACGTAACTCGCCGCCCTCTGGCAGAAGCGAATAAACTATCGATGCAAGCGACTCATCAGGCAAATACCCATTTACGCAATGCGGAAGTGATCGAAGCCATGGGAATGTTGGGAAATATGCGCAATCGGTGGTTGTCCCAACACTATGGATTTATTCGCCAGCAGAATCTTGCCAGTGAACGTTCAGCTGGCGTTAATGCTTTGTCGAAAAGTTCCCGCATAATCTTGCAATCACTGATGCTGGGGCTGGGGGCTTTGTTGGCGGTGAAAGGAGATATTACTGCTGGAATGATGATCGCCGGTTCCATTTTGGTGGGGCGAGTGCTGAGCCCAATCGATCAACTGATTGGCGTGTGGAAACAATGGGTTGCGGCTCGTCAAGCATGGCATCGGCTGCATTTGTTGCTCGATAATCACCCGCATCGCGAAGACGCAATGGCGCTGCCCGCGCCGACCGGTCATTTAAGCGTCGAGCATATCAGTTTCCGCCCGAATCATAACCAAGCGCCGCGTTTGCATAATATCCATTTCGCTTTACAGGCTGGAGAGACTCTGGGGATTCTTGGCGCTTCTGGCTCAGGTAAATCTACGTTAGCACGCCTGTTGGTGGCCGTACAGCCGCCGACGCAAGGCACGATCAGGCTGGATTCGGCAGATATGAATCAGTTGGATAAAGAAATTTCCGGGGTTTATATCGGCTATCTTCCTCAGGATATTCAACTGTTCAGTGGCACCTTGGCGGAGAATATCGCCAGATTTGGCGAACCAGACGCAGAAAAAGTGGTCGCCGCCGCTAAGCTGGCTGGCGTTCACGAACTGATACTTTCTTTGCCACAGGGCTATGACACGGTGCTTGGGGAAGGCGGCGCGGGCCTGTCGGGTGGGCAGCGTCAGCGTATTGCGCTGGCTCGTGCGGTTTATGGCGATCCTTGTCTGTTGGTGCTGGATGAACCCAATGCCAGTCTGGATATGGAAGGGGATCGCGCTTTGTTAATGGCGTTGGATGCCCTACAAAAGCGCGGCTGTACGCTGATTTTGATCACTCACCGACCGGCGTTAACGGCGCGGGCTCACAAGCTGTTGATTCTGAATCAAGGACAGCAGCAGCGGTTCGGTCCCGCAGGGGAAGTGATGTCGGAGTTGCAGCAGTTGAACGCGGCAAATCAACCTGCATTGAAACGCGAGCCGCAAACGGCGGGAATTCCGGGTTAAGTGACAATAAAAGAGAAACCAGGCATATGTCCGAAGACAATAAAAAAACGGAACTGGCATTTTTACGGGAAGTACAACATAGCGAGAATCGGGCGTTGTACTGGGGATGGGGGCTGGTCTTGGCCGGATTTGGCGGCTTTATGCTATGGGCGCTGTTAGCACCGCTGGATAAAGGCGTTCCGGTTACGGGCACCGTGGTAGTTTCCGGCAATCGTAAGGCTATTCAACATCCTGAAGGCGGTATCGTCGATCGTATTATGGTTCACGATGGCGATCGGGTTGAGGCCGGAGAGGTCTTAATCACCTTAAATGCTGTGCGGGCGCGTTCTGCCAGCGATGGGCTGACGTCTCAATATCATCAATTATTAGCCAATGAAGCGCGTCTTTTAGCCGAGCAAAAAGGCGAGTCACAGTTAGTTATAACGCCCCGTTTGCAGCAGAGCCGTGAGCAAAAAGGTATGGTGGAAATTCTGGCTTTGCAGCAGCAATTGCTGAACAGTCGGCAGCAGGCGTTGCAAATGGAAACTGATGCGCTGAACGCCAATATTGCCGGATTACAGGCTGCGATGGGTGCACAAAAGCAGGTGAGGAGTAATAAAAACAGTCAGCGGCAGGCGTTATCCCAGCAGCTGGACGGTTTGAAATCTTTGGCAGATGAAAACTATGTACCGCGAAATAAAATGCTGGAAACCAAACAGCTTTATTCACAACTTAATGGCGAAATTGCGCAGATCGGCGGCGAAATCACCCGTGGAGAGCGTGAAATTCAGGAACAGGGATTGAGAATTAAGCAGCGCCAGCAAGAGTATCAAAAAGAAGTCAATACTCAGTTGGCGGAGGTGCAATCTACATTAACGGAAGTGGCTAGCCAGTTGGAAAAGGCAGATTTCGATTTAGCTAATGTCCAGATGCGCTCGCCGGTGGCCGGGACCGTGGTGGAAATGAAAGTCTTTACCGAAGGTGGCGTGATTGCTGCCGGTCAATCGCTGATGGAGATCGTGCCTGATAACCAGCCGCTGTTTGTCGATGCGCGAGTACCGGTGGAAATGGTGGATAAAATTCACCCTGGGCTGCCGGTGGAACTGCAATTTACCGCATTTAATCAGAGCACTACGCCAAAAGTAGAAGGTTCGGTGAAGCTGATATCTGCCGACAGAGTGTTGGATGAACGCACTCAGGAACCTTATTACAGTCTGCGGGTTGAGGTCAGTGATGCAGGGCGGCAAAAACTGGATGGTTTACAGATTAAGCCCGGAATGCCGGTTCAGGGTTTTGTTCGCACCGGTGAACGTTCGTTGATCAACTATCTGTTTAAACCTCTGATGGATCGCCTACATATGGCATTAACGGAAGAGTAGGGAGCGCAGGATGCCATTAACGTTACGAATCATTTTTCTCACCTTATTAGTATTACCGGGGAGGGGAAACGCATTGGGTCTGTTGGATGCGTGGGAACTGGCGGTGCGCCACGATCCGCAATATCAGGCTGCGGGTTATGAAAGAGACGCCGGTCAGGAAGAAGAGGCGTTGGGGCTGTCAGGACTACTGCCCACGGTGCAATACAGTTATGGCGCTAACAATAACTCTTCCACGGTAAGCCAGACGGATAACCGAAGCAGCAGCAAAGTGAAGCGCGATTATGATAGCTATGTCTCGATGTTATCTTTACGTCAGCCGCTGATTGATTACGGGGCGTACGCACGCTATCGGCAGGGGATCGCACGTAAACTCTTTGCCGATCAACGTTTTCGCGATAAAAGTCAGGAATTGATCGTGCGTTTGTATCGCGCTTATAGCAGTGCGCTATTGGCGCAGGAAAAGAAATCTCTGCTGGAGGCGCAGCTACGCGCGTATCAGGAGCAAATTCAGTTGAATCGCCGGTTGCTGGCTGCCGGGGAAGGCACTCAAACCGATATTGATGAAACCGCCGCGCGTTTGACTCTGACTCAGGTACAGCTAATCGAGCAGCAGGATGCGCTGGATAGTCAGCTAACCGAGTTGGAAAATATGATTGGCCGCTCGGTGGATCTGGCGGAGTTACGGCCACTTACGCTGGAAACTTTGCCGCAAAATATCAGCGATGGACGGACATTGGCTCAATGGCGAGATTTAGCCATGCGGCATAATGCACGCTTGGCTGGGCAGCGGAATAACCTGGATGCCAAACACTATGAAATAGAAAGTAGCCGGAGTGGACATTTACCGACGTTGCAATTAGTTGCTTCATCCCGGAATTCCCGCTCTGAATCGGAATATAACTACAATCAGAAATACGATACGCAAAGCGTCGGGCTGCAGTTAAATGTGCCTATTTATGCTGGCGGCAGCGTATCTAGCGCTACCCGACAGGCAACCGCGCACTATCAACAATCTCAGGCTGAATTAGATCAGGAAACCCGACAGGTATTGGCGGAGTTAAAGCGTCAGTTCAATTTAAGTAATAGCGGAGCAGCAAAAATCCGAGCCTGGCAAATGACAGTGGATTCGGCGCAGAAAGTTTTGATAGCAACGCGTCGTAGCGTGTTGGGGGGGGAACGAATTAATCTAGACGTGTTGCTGGCGGAACAGCAGTTATTCAATTCCAAACGGGATCTGGCCGAGGCCAAATACGGTTGGTTGCAGTCGTGGCTAGAGCTACGTTATAACGCCGGTACTTTGCAAGAGAACGATATTTTGCAATTGGCGGCCTGGTTTGAACCGGAAAAGCGCTAGCTGAACCGACAGCCTGTACAATAGGGAAGCGCGGCTTCCCTTTTTTACGTCCCTATTTTCCTATACAGAAATATTTTCACAAAGGCGTTTAGCCAGCACGCAACTTGTTCACCATATTCTTGCCCTCGATTTCATCCCCGTGGTTTAACCGTAGGTTTGTTAGAAAGGCCGTAAGCTGGATCAATGGTGTTAGACCGTATTCTGGTGGATAAAACTGATTTTTTAACCTGAATCAACATAATCAGCGTCTATTGTGGTGTATTATTCTGCCATCCCGATAGGTAGGGTTCTCCATCGGGCTTAACGTAGTCAGTTAATATGTCGATTGTCAGAGGAGAGGCGAGATGCACTCAGCGGCCGATTATATAACCTTGGGTTTGATTGTGCTTATTTTTGGTTTTTGCCTGTACGGCTTGTTTGGCGCACCAAAGCAAAAGTAACGATTATTCCTATTTCTCGCCCCACCCGTTCTGCGTGGGGCTATTTTCTTTATCGGTGTACTTTTCTACCATTCGTTATTATCTCTATCTCGTAAGATTATATTTAAAAATCATAATACTTCTTCATTTTCGTGCATGTAAATGCCCAGCTTTACTTGATTATTGTTAGGTTGAGTGAACTATCGCTAGCGTACTTTTGCAAAAAAAGCCATAGATTAAATTCGTCTAAATAACGCATTTATACTGATAAAACGATTTATCCACTGAAGTAGTAATGAAAGGGAATGGGCTATAGTTAACTTATTCTAATCAAAATGGTCTTTTAGCCGATGGGCAATGTAACGGCGGAAACGACGGGAATAAATACAACTATTCACCCTTGGTGGCTGCGGCTAACGCATTGGGTGAATGCGCTGGCTATTATTATCATGGTCACTAGCGGTTGGCGGATTTATAACGCCTCTCCACTGTTTAATTTTTCTTACCCGGATTGGATGACGCTAGGAGGATGGCTAGGTGGCGCGTTGCAATGGCATTTCGCAGCAATGTGGCTTATTTTCTTTAACGGCTTGTTTTATTTATTTATGAATACGATAACCGGAAGATTTAAAGGAAAATTCTGGCCGTTAAGCCTGTCTGCACTTTGGCAAGATATGCGAGCAGCGTTAACCGGTAAACTCAGCCATGCCGATTTGCGCCACTATAATATGGTGCAGCGTTTCCTTTATTTGGTGACCGTGCTGGCTTTAATTACTCTGGTGCTATCTGGTTTAGTCTTATGGAAGTCCGTTCAGTTTCCGTTATTGCGGGAATTACTCGGAGGCTACCCTACCGCTCGTTATATTCATTTCTTTGCTATGACCTACATCGTTTTCTTCACGCTGATTCACCTGATCATGGTGATATTGGTTCCCCGAACATTATTAGCCATGATTCGTGGGCGCTAGAGGCGAAAAATATGAAACAGAAAATCAGGGTTAACCCTGCAGTGGATGGTGACGAAGTGGTAAAAGAAGTCACGCGAATTCTGGCCAAAGGGTTGGATTCAGCCAGCCGCAGGCGTTTTCTCAATCAAGGATTGACCTTGGGCGGTGCGATGCTACTGACCGGCTGTGATTTTGATAGCGACGCGCAGATCGATTCACAGTTAATGAGAATTTCTCGTTTCAACGATCGGGTACAAGGCTGGCTGTTTAATCCCAAAAATCTGGCTCCGGTCTATCCGGAATCTATGATTACTCGCCCGTTTCCTTTTAACGCCTATTACTCTCAGGATCAAATCCGTCAGGTCAATGGGGAAAGTTTCAGGCTCGAAATAAGCGGTCTGGTTGATAATAAACACCCGTGGTCATTACCTGAGTTATATGCAATGGCGCAGGTTACGCAGGTTACCCGGCATATTTGCGTTGAAGGTTGGAGTGCTATTGGCAAATGGGGCGGTATTCCTTTTTCCCATTTATTGCGTCTGATCGGGGCTGATTTAAACGCTAAATACGTTGGTTTTAAGTGTGCAGATGATTATTACACCAGCATTGATATGCCTACAGCATTGCACCCGCAAACTCAACTGACATTAACTTATGATGGGAAAATCCTGCCTGCGGAATATGGATTTCCGATGAAGCTACGTATGCCCACTAAATTAGGCTACAAAAACCCGAAATATATTCAGTCCATTTTCGTTACGAATACATACCCCGGAGGCTTTTGGGAAGATCAGGGTTATAACTGGTTTGGTGGCAGCTAGTCTGCTCTCACCCTCAGCCTCTACTACTTGACCTAAACCAAAAAAGGAATATGCGATGAAAAAGCCTATTATTCTAATGCTCTGTAGCTGTATTGCACTGGGAATGGGAGTTGCCCATGCCGAGGACACTATGAGCAACACGGCAAGTAAAGAAATGAGTATGAAAAAGGATGATATGCATAAGCAGGAGATGATGAAAAAGGACGATATGCATAAACAGGAAATGATGAAAAAGGATGATATGCATAAGAAGGAAATGATGAAAAAGGACGATATGCATAAGAAGGAAATGATGAAAAAGGACGATATGCATAAGCAAGAAATGATGAAGAAAGATAGTATGAAAAAACCCATGCCTGAGGGTGAAATGAAGAAAGAAGGTAGCTCTTACTGATGATTAACCGGCCAGAGAAGGTGTGGCCGGCATCCTGTCTGTGATTTAACGCATTAATTTGATGGGCTTTTTACTTGGGTAATCAGCCCTAAAAACTCTCTTTTCAAGACCGCTTGAGACATAAGTTACTCGGCCAAAAACCGGGACGGGAGAACATCACCAGATTTCCGAGTAAAATCAGGATCAGACCAAGTACGGCATTGGCATGCCATTGATAACCTTCATAGAAGGTGGAGAGAGTGAGCGCTACAAGTGGAAATAGCAGAGTACTGTAAGCAGCAGCGTTGGCTCCAATACGCCCAACCAGACTGAAGTAAAGGGCAAAAGCGATAGCGGAGCCAAAAATAGCCAGATAAAACAAGGCGCCAAGATAGTGAGCGGAGAGTTCCAGAGTAAAACTACCGTGCTGTGCCCAGGCAATAACCCCCATCAGTATCGCCCCGTAGCTCATAGCATAGGTATTGGTCGACAGGACATCCAAACCGCGTCGTTGATGACGGCTGCTAATCATATTTCCCAAAGAGAAGCCGTAGGTACCCAGCAGGCTCAGGCCAATTCCTTTGAGTAATTCAGGCTGTAATTGTGTCGCCATAAGATCGTGCCAGAAAAGCGCTACAATCCCCGTCAGCCCTAATATGCTGGCTGGAATAAAGTTAGGGTTTAAACGTTGCCGGAAAAATATGAGTCCGTTCACTGCATTGAACAGCACCGCCATGGAGAAAATAACCGATTCCAGTCCGCTGCTAATATAAGCCGCCGCTTGATAAAAACAGTAAAAATTAAAACCGAAAACGCACATCCCCTGAATGACGCAAAATAGGTGATCCCGTAAGGCGATACGTCGTAATCGACGGCTAACCAATAGGATAATCAGCATGGTCAGAGTCGCGATGACAAAGCGATAAAAAATCGATTGGGTCACCGGCACGCTGCCCTGTTGCATAGTAATGGCAATCCAGGTCGTACCCCAAATCAGAACTACGGCGCTGTACAATAAAGCATTCATTGAATATCTCGTTCAGAAAATCATGAAAGAGATTATGATTCTTTCGCCCAATCTGTGCTTTCAGCCCTTTGCCAGCATTTGCATAATCTTGCGCATTTCTTAATAACTACGTAGTGAATCTCTGGTTTGCATCACGGCAACTCAGTAAACTGTGAATTCTGTCATATAAGGAGTTGTTGCGGTGAAATCCGAGAATTATCAGGCTTTCGATACCCTGAGAGGCCATAAGGCGCAGCTGCAAAATTCTGTGCGGCTCGGGTCTGGCATTCAGTTGGCAGCCTGGACCAACAGTCAGGATTGCGTCACCCTGGATAATCCGGATCACCATACTCTGAGTTTGTACGTGGCCGATGGCTATGAGTGTTATCACAAAACCGCCGGTGGCTGGAAAAACGGCGGTGGTCCGGATCGGTTTTGTATTATGCCGAAAGACAGTTATTCCAGCTGGGATGTGCGCACTAATCTGTCTTTCGTCCATTTATATTGCACAGACGATCATTTGCGTTCTTTGGCCGAGCAGATTTGGGACCGAAGTCCGGCGCAGCTACAGGTTGACGAGCGCGTATTTGCGGATGATATGCAAATTACTTTGTTATATCGGCAATTTTTACTCAGCTGTGATTGGCAAGATCGAGCCAATCAGTTGACCTTGAGCAGCGCCAGTACTTTATTGCTGACCCATATGTTGCGTCATTACACCCAATTGCAGTGGGCATTACCGCAGGTGAAAGGCGGTTTGGCTCCCAGCGTTTTAAAACGGGTTCAGGAATATATTGAAAGCCAATTGTCTCAGCCATTACTGCTGGCGGACCTGGCCAAATTGGCGGAGCTTAGTGAATTTCATTTTGCCCGAATGTTTAAGCAAAGCACCGGATTAGCTCCTCATCAATATGTCATGAAAGTGAGATTGGAGAGGGCGGCTTCATTACTGCGCCACGGCGATTTGCCGCTGACAGAAATAGCATTAGCCTGCGGTTTCAGCTCGGCCAGTCATTTTAGCCACCGTTTTAAAAGTGCCTTTGGCTATACCGCCTCTGCGCTTCGGCAAGAATCGCGCTGATAGTATTTAGCTGATAGTATTTAAATGCAGTTAAGCTTAAGCCGCGATAAGTTTTCTTGGCGAAAGAGTTTCGGCCGTCAAAATATGCAGAGTACGAATTTTGCCCACGATGGGCGATAGCGTTAAAAATAAGCCTATCTGACGTCAATTGATATACCTCAAAGTGTTCCTCTCTTTTCTTCAGCTTATTCATTGCAACTTTTTTGTGGCTATGCCGGAAACCGCATTTTTGCATGACCTTTCCCGAGGCCGGATTACGGCTGAGGTGACGGCCGTAAATAACAAATAATCCTAAGCGTTCAAAGGCAAATTGACACAGCGCCTTACATGCTTCGCTACATATTCCTTGTCCCCACTATTCCGTACCGATCCAGTGCCCTATTTCGCCTTGATTCTGATGGATATCCATTAGGGAGATAGCACCTAACAGGCGGCCATTTTCAATGTCGCTAATAGCAAAAACGACCGTTTTCATTTGTTCCCAGGTTAGCGAATGGTCGGTAATCCATTCTTCGGCCAGTTCGACAGGATAGTGATGCGGAATAGTGGCGGTGATTTCGACGATGGCGGATTTCGAAGAACAAGATAGCGGGTAATGCAGATTTTCTGTCTAAAGAGCGGATACACTGAGTGCCACAATGATGATCAATGGGTGGGAAGGAAAAGTCAGTGGACAATGAAAAAATCAAACATTTGCAGGGCGTTAGTGAGAAAGCCAGAGCGGTGATGGAGCGTGAGAAGATCGATGCTCTGGTCGTCACCCTGTGCGATAACTTTTATTACCTCACCGGTTTTGCCAGTTTCTTTATGTATACCTTCCGCCATACCGGTGCGGCGGTGGCGGTATTATTTCGCGATCCCCACTTACCGTCACTGATCATCATGAATGAATTTGAAGCCGCTGGCGTAACTTTTGATATGCCTAATGTGGAGCTGAAAACCTTCCCGGTATGGGTAGACGTCGACGATCCCTTTAATCCAGAGCAATCGAATAAACGGCGAGAGCGCCCGATTGGCCCGCCGGTAACGGCCGTCTTCAATTTGTTAAAAGCGGCATTGTGTGATGCTGGCGTATTGGATAAAAAAATTGCCATCGAATTAAATGCGATGTCTCACGGTGGCAAAACTGTATTGGATCGCGTTGCGCCTGGGGTGCAGTGGGTAGATTCTACGCCGATTTTCAATGAAATCCGGGTGATTAAAAGTCCGTGGGAAATAGCCTATCTACGTAAAAGCGCAGAGATCACCGAATATGGCATTACGGAAGCCAGTAAACTAATTCGGCACGGCTGCACATCATCTGAGTTAACCGCAGCCTATAAAGCTGCCATTATGCAGCACCCAGAAACCAACCTTTCACGCTTTCATCTGATCAGCATCGGCGAGAATTTTGCACCTAAGCTAATAGCAGAAACCGCCGGGGCGCAGCATAGCGATCTGATTAAATTTGATTGTGGCGTGGACGTCGCCGGATATGGCGCTGATATTGCCCGAACCATGGTGCTTGGGCAAGCTACGCCGTTGGTTCAGCGAATTTACGACAGCATTCGTCTTGGACATGAACACATGCTGAGTATGGTCGCGCCCGGCGTCGCGTTAAAAGATGTATTTGATTCTACGATGGATGTTATCCGGAAATCAGGCTTGAAGCAGTACAACCGTGGTCATTTGGGGCATGGCGACGGAGTCTTCCTCGGTTTGGAAGAGGCGCCATTTGTCAGCACGCAGGCGACGGAAGTGTTCCAGCCCGGTATGGTTATGAGCCTGGAAACGCCTTACTACGGCCACGGAGTGGGCGCTATCATGATCGAGGATATGATATTGGTCACTGAGACAGGCATTGAGTTCTTGAGCAAATTGCCGCGAGAACTGGTTTCCCTTCCGCTCTGATGGTCCTGGAAATCTGAGTAAGATTTCAGCATGAAAATAAGTGATACGAAGCTGGTAGGCGATGATGGCTGCCAGCATTTACGGCATCAGTCGGGTACAGGCAGGAGAAGAAAATGCGGTATATGAATATTATTCTTAAAAGAGTCTACGATGTTCATCCTCCTTATGATCCCGATACTTTTCTAATAGATCGTCTGTGGCCACGTGGAATAACTAAAGTTCGGCTGAACGGTGTTATCTGGCTTAAAGAGATCGCCCCAACGAATGAACTGCGGAAACAGTTTCATCAACAAGGTGATTGGCCGGCTTTTGTAAAAGATTACACGATGCAATTAAATAGCAATGCTGTTGTATGGCGTCCGTTGCTTGAAATAGCAAAGGAGAGACCACTGACTTTGCTCTACGGTAGCAAAGACGCGCAGCATAATCACGCTATCGTATTGAGAAACTATTTGCATGCTTATTGCGAATGATTTAATGAAAAGAGGGAGGAGATATAAACAGATAATTCGGGTTTGGAATGAGGAGGAATAAGGTTTGAATGATTGCTACCGTTGCCTACACATAATCCACTCTGCCTTTAATTAAAAGTTGAGAAAATTCTTATTCTAGCGTGACGGAGATAATTAGGTTTTTTCCTAGCTATTGTCATTAACTCAACAAAATTTAATGCTATGCGGCTATTGCTTGACCCTTCATTGAACATCCCCCCCATTAGACTCAATCAAAAAAATGACATCATTGATTAATATGAAAAATAGAACGCTAACCAATTCAATAGATTAGCCCTGAATAGGGCGGGCTATGGATGATAAAAGCACGTGTCTATAAAAAATCAATAAGCTTATTGGAATAAATGAATTTCCCTATCTTTTAATATAAATATTCTTTTCCGTAATTATATCTAGGTCAATAAACTACTTATTTCTAGGCGCGTTCTGCTTTATTTTGACATCTTGTTATGCAACTTGTTGAATTTTAAGTTTTTTTGTTGTTTTTTCAAATCTTCATTTTGTCTGCTTGGCGCGATATTTTGCGCTAAGGAATTGCGTAAATTTGGACTATTCAGTTGTTTATTGTGCTTTATGTGGCAAGAATGCAGGTGGATGGCCTTTAAATATCGGTTAAGTCAGGCTATTGACCTTACTTTTTGAATAAATTATCTTTGTAAGAAATCGACAGGCGTATTTTCTTTAAGATACTATAATTAACATCTTGCAATCTTTTCATCTCAGCTGAATCTCACCTTGTTTTTATTGGGATACGGATGTTGCTCGATAGTGCTGTTTTATCATTAAACAAAACGTTCGCTAAAGGGTTATAAAATGAGTAAAGCGATATTAACGCTGCTGCGTCCATTTCAAAGACCCAGAATGACTTTATTGGCATTATTTGTTTCAGGGCTAGCAGTTAATCCAGTTGTCGCAGATACACACTATGATTCATTAATTATTCAAGCAAGGGATGGCAATACCACGCCAATTCTAGATTTTCTACAAAAAGCGTCTTCTGCAGGAATGCTTAATAGCGGGCAGGTTGCCGACTGGCTACAAATTGCCGGTTGGGCAGGGCACGATAATGACGTTATTGCCATTTATCAACGTTATCAATCCAGTATGCAAATACCGGCCAGAGGATTGGCTGCGGTCGCGCGCGCCTATCGTAATCAAAAACGTTGGGATCAGGCGTTAGCACTTTGGCAGGCCAGCCTGAAAGCTGATCCTAATAACACCGAATTGATCAGTGCGATGATCATGACTCAGGCTGACGCCGGTCGTGATAAAGAGGCATTGCAAAAAGCCACCGAATTGGTGAAGAGAACGCCTTCTGCCCAGAGCTATCTGGCGCTGTCCTATTTGCACAGCGCGGCCAATCGTAACTACGCTGCACTGGAAGCGGCGACCAAGGCGATGGATTTTACACCGGTCTCCCCCGAAGTGATAAAGAACCATGTTGCCATGCTGCAAAAGAACCGTGTGGCGGCTCCCGCATTAAAAGTTGCGCAGGAAAATAGCAAACTATTCACTCCGGCGCAGATGCGGCAGCTTGAAAGAGACGCACTGGCGGAAAAAGTACGCCAGGCTAGCCTGCCGACACGCAGCGAACAACAGCGTTTTGATCTGGCCGATCAGGCGTTGGAACACTATCTGGCGCTGCTGATCGCGTGGCAGAACAACCCCGAAACCCAGACGGACTATCAACAGGCGCGTATTGACCGACTGGGGGCAATGTTGGCTCGCGCGCAAATGACCCGTCTGATTAACGATTATGAAGCGATGCAGCGTGAAGGTTATACCCTGCCAGGCTACGCGCAGCGCTGGGCGGCTAGCGCCTATATCGACCGTCGTCAGCCGGAAAAAGCGGCGGCCATTCTCAGCGACATGTACTTCAAAGACGGCAAAACCGTTGCGAAGAATATGGGACTGGAAGATATTGATGCCACTTATTACGCGTTGCTGGAGAGCGAGCAACTGGATAAAGCTCAGGCCTTTGCCAATGCGGTGAGCAATCAGGCACCTTATCAGCTGTTTATGTATAACCTGCCGGTCAGAACACCAAATGATGAATGGTTGGAGGGGCAGTTTTTGTTGGCCCAATCGGAAGTTAATTCTGATGAATTACCGGCGGCTGAACGTCGTTTAACCAAGCTGACCGGTACCGCGCCGGTCAATATGGATCTGAGAATTGCATTAGCCAAAGTGTATGCCACGCGCGGCTGGCCGCGTCGGGCAGAAAGAGAACTGAAGCAAGTTGAAAGCCTGGAGCCGAGCAGTATTACTCTTGAGGCGGCGCAGGCTGAAACCGCGCTGGAGTTGCAAGAATGGCGGCAGTTTGAATTACTGATTGACGATCTGGTTGCCCGCGTGCCGGAAAACGTCACAACTCAGGAGCTGGCTCGTCAACGTCAGATTCGCCATATGTCGGAGCTGCGCATTTCCGGCGGACGCACTTTGGCATCGGATAGTCCACTCAGCGGTAAAAACGATCAGGGCATTGAGGCGCTATTGTATAGCCCGCCCATTGATGAAAACTGGCGCGTATTTACCGGCGGTTCCTTTGATAATAGCCATTTCGAAGAAGGCCGTGGCATCAACCGGGTGCTACGTTTAGGGGCCGAATTTACTGCTCGCAATAACTGGGTAGAAGCTGAGGTCGCCAACCATAATTATGGTTATGGCAATAAGGTCGGCGGGCGCTTATCCGCTTGGCATGACTTCAATGACCATTGGCGCATCGGAGGTTCTGCGGAGAAACTGGCAAAAAACACGCCGCTTCGTGCCTTGAAAAATAACGTTAATTCGGACAGCGCAAACCTGTTTGTCCGTTGGAATGGCAGCGATCGTCAGGATGCACAGCTAAGCGTGACACCGTCACACTTCTCTGACGGTAACCATCGTTGGGAATACGCGTTCAACGGTCGCCAGCGGGTGTATACCGCGCCGTACTTGGCCGTCGATCTGAATCTGGATTTGTCCAGTAGCCAAAATACCAAAGAAGACACCTTGTATTACAACCCGAAAAGGGACTTCTCTGCCGTGCCGTCGCTAACTTTCGACCACATTATGTACCGTCGTTATAAAACCGTCTGGAGCCAACAGCTTCAGCTCGGAGCCGGGACGTATTGGGAAAAAAATTACGGAACCGGAGCCGTAACCTCCGTGGGTTATGGACAGCGCATTCAGTGGAATGACGTAGTGGATACCGGTGTTTCCGTAACCTGGGATAAGCGCCCGTACGATGGGAAACGGGAACGTGACGTCCAGCTATCTTTTGACATGAACTATCGCTTTTAAGGAATCCTCGCCATGCCGACATTCTCATTCTTAATCCGGCTGCTCGTGGTTGGGATAGTAACGCTGGTGCCTGCCTCTTACGCGGAGTCAGATATTCCAGAGTTTACCCCACCGGCGATGCGGACGTTGCCGCAAAGTGAAAAACCTTGGAAAACCAATGACTTTGTGGTTATCGCCTACCACGACGTGGAAGACGTAGCTGCCGATCAGCGCTACCTCAGCGTGCGTAGCAGCGCATTGAACGATCAATTTGCCTGGCTGCGGAACAATAACTATGTTCCGGTCTCCATTGAGCAGATTTTAACCGCGCGTAATGGCGGTAAACCTTTGCCGAAAAAGGCCGTTTTACTGACGTTTGATGACGGTTACAGCAGCTTTTACGAAAGAGTTTATCCGCTGTTGATCGCCTATAACTGGCCGGCCTTATTGGCACCGGTTGGCACTTGGTTGGATACGCCGATGGATAAAAAGGTGAACTTTGGCGGATTAATGACTGACCGCAAGCGCTTTGCTACCTGGGATCAGATCCGCGAAATGTCGCGCTCTGGTTTAGTCGAAATTGGTGCGCATACCTATGCTTCTCACTATGGTGCCAACGGCAACCCGCAAGGGAATACCGAACCGGCGGCGGTGAGCCGTATTTACGATCGTAAAACTCAAACCTACGAATCGGAAGCCGCTTATCGTCAACGCATGGAAAAAGACGTGGCGCTGATTACTGAGCGGATCAAACAGGCTACGGGAAAATCGCCGCGGGCTTGGGTCTGGCCGTATGGTGCGGCAGGGGGCACGGCGCTGGAAATTGTCGCCAACCACGGTTATCAACTGGCCTTCACGTTGGAGCCGGGTATTGGCAACGTGAATAATTTAATGAGTATTCCACGCATTTTGATCAGCAATAATCCTCCCATCAAAGATTTTGCGCAGTCCGTCAATAGCGTGCAGGAAAAAGAGATCATGCGCGTGGCGCACGTTGATCTGGATTATCTCTACGATCCCGATCCTGTCCAGCAAGGGAAAAATCTGGATAAACTGATTCAGCGCATTTATGACCTTCGGATAAATACCGTGTTCCTACAGGCATTCTCTGATCCAAAAGGCGACGGGAATATTCGTCAGGTGTATTTCCCTAACCGTTGGATACCGATGCGTGCTGATTTGTTTAACCGGGTTTCATGGCAGCTGGCCTCTCGCGCTGAGGTGCGGGTTTATGCCTGGATGCCGGTTCTGGCCTTCGAAATGGATCCTAAACTGCCGCGCATTCAACGGATAAATATTGAAACCGGAAAGGTTGATGTCGATCCCAAGGCGTATCATCGCCTGACGCCGTTTAATGCGGTCAACCGTCAGCGCATTATTGAAGTGTATGAAGATTTGGCGCGTTATGCGCCGTTCTCAGGCATTCTATTCCACGATGACGCTCTGATGAGCGATTTTGAGGATGCTTCTCCGGATGCGATGGCGGCTTACAAAAAGGCCGGTTTCCCTGATTCCATTCAGGCTATTCGTCAGAACCCGGAAACCTTCAACCGCTGGACTCGGTTTAAGAGCCAGTATTTAACTGATTTCACCAATCAGTTAATGGAGCACACCAAAGCGATTCGTGGGCCGCAGATTAAATCTGCCCGCAATATCTACGCTATGCCGATTATCGATCCGAAAAGTGAAGCCTGGTTTGCCCAAAACTTCGATGAGTTCCTGGCGAATTATGACTGGGTAGCACCGATGGCGATGCCGTTGATGGAAGGCGTGCCAATGTCTAAATCTGACGAATGGCTGGCGAATATGGTGAAAACCGTGGCTAAACGGCCGGGGGCTTTGGATAAAACCGTCTTTGAATTGCAAGCCTTGAACTGGAGAAAAGCCGAGGGGCAGGCTGAAATCAGCGGCGAAGTGTTGGCTGATTGGATGCGCCAATTGCAGCTTAATGGCGCGCAAAACTTTGGTTACTACCCGGATAACTTCATTACCAGCGAACCACAGCTGGAGACTATCCGTCCTGCGCTCTCATCAGCCTGGTACCCACTCAAATGACAGATAGAATAATTGCTTTTATTATCTTATGTTTAGTGTTGAGTATCCCAGCGGGAATGGTATTGATGTTCACCGGGGATGTTCTGCTCAACTTCGTGTTTTTCTACCCGTTATTTATGTCAGGAATCTGGATAACCGGAGGGGTCTACTTCTGGCTACGTCGTGAGCGGCATTGGCCGTGGGGGGACGATGTTGAACCACCGGAACTGAAAGGTAATCCGCTGGTTTCCATTCTTATCCCATGCTTTAACGAGGGATTGAACGCGCGGGAGACCATTCACGCGGCGCTGGCGCAGACCTATCAGAATATCGAAGTGATCGCCATTAATGATGGCTCCAGCGACAACACCGGCGAAGTGTTGGATGAACTGCAAAAGGAAGATAGCCGCCTGAGGGTGCTGCATCTGGCTCAAAACCAGGGTAAAGCGGTTGCTCTGCAAATGGGCACAGCCGCCGCGCGCAGTGAATATCTGGTGTGCATCGATGGGGATGCGCTGCTGGATAAACATGCGGTGCCGTATTTGGTTGCTCCGATGATTGAAAATCCACGGGTGGGGGCAGTGACGGGAAACCCGCGTATTCGTACCCGTTCCACATTAATTGGGCGTATTCAGGTCGGGGAGTTTTCTTCCATTATCGGTCTGATTAAGCGCACTCAGCGGGTGTATGGGCAGGTATTCACCGTTTCCGGCGTTGTTGCGGCTTTCCGCCGTAGGGCGCTGGCCGACGTGGGATATTGGAGTCCAGACATGATTACCGAAGATATCGATATCAGCTGGAAGTTACAGGTGCGGCATTGGGCAGTGTTCTTTGAACCGCGCGGCCTGTGCTGGATTCTGATGCCAGAAACCTTGCGGGGATTGTGGAAACAACGTTTGCGTTGGGCGCAGGGCGGTGCAGAAGTGTTCCTGAAGAATATGTTCAAGCTGTGGCGCTGGCGTAATCGTCGGATGTGGATACTGTTCCTCGAATATTCGCTTTCTATTACCTGGGCCTTTACCTACGCCATCAGTATTCTGTTGTTCTTCGTTGGCTTTGTGGTGCCATTGCCGCCGGGTATTCATGTGGAGAATATATTCCCGCCGGCGTTTACCGGCATGGTGCTAGCATTGACCTGTTTGCTCCAGTTCGCCATTAGTTTGGTAATTGAACGCCGTTATGAGCCGAAACTGGGCATGTCGCTGTTCTGGATCATTTGGTATCCGATGGTGTACTGGATGCTGAGTTTATTTACTACGCTGGTCGCTTTCCCAAAAGTGATGCTGAAAGTGAAACGTAAGCGTGCCCGGTGGGTCAGTCCGGATCGCGGTATTGGGAGAATCAAAGAATGAGTGCGCCTCTGATTCAAACCGAGCAGCGTTTGCTGCCGAAATTGATAGATATCATCATTACCGCGTTTGCCTGGTGCGGTTTTATCTATCTGTTTGTCAATGGGTTGCTTGCCACTGTCCATCATGCCCCGCACGCGGGGACGATTCCGCTGCATATCTATCTGCTGGAAGGGTTAAGTACCATCGTGATTTATTTACTGATTGCGCTATTTAACGCCTTGGTACTGATTGCGTGGGCGAAATATAACCAGGTTCGTTGGCGGGTTGAGCGTCGTCAGCATCGTCCTCATTTAGAGGATCATGAATTAGCCAGCACCTTATCGGTTCAGGCTGAATTAATTGCTGAATTAAAAGGCGGTAATAATTTCGTTCTGTATAACGATGAGGATGGACGTTTGGTGGATGTGAAACTCGGCAACCGTCATTAAGTTAAATATTCTGAGATAAGCATCCCTCGGCCAGGCTGGGGGATGCTGACTTTATCCTGATGCTTTATCATCGGTGAGTGGTTAGGATTCTTCGTTATCATCGCCGTAATATAAGGTGCCGATGCGGATGATATCTCGCCCCTGCGTTTTGCGGTGTAGATTGGAATCGCGTAGGGAATAAATGCAGCCACAATATTCCTGCTGATAGAATTTTTCCCGCTTACTGATTTCAATCATGCGCGATGAACCGCCCATTTTTCGCCAGTTATAATCCCAATAACGTATCCCCGGATATTTATCCGCCGCACCTTTGCCACAGTCATTTATTTGCTGCATATTTTTCCAGCGGGAAATGCCCAATGAGCTGGAAATGACGTTAAAACCGTGTTCATAGGCATATAGCGCAGTGCGTTCAAAACGCATATCGAAACACATGGTGCAGCGAATGCCTCGCTCAGGTTCCTTCTCCATCCCTTTGGCGCGTTCGAACCAGTTATCGCTATCGTAATCGGCGTCAATAAAAGGAATATTATGCTTCTCCGCGAAGCGGATATTCTCGTCTTTACGGATCAAATATTCACGTTTGGGATGAATATTCGGATTATAAAAGAAGATGGTGTACTCGATGCCTGACGCATTTAGTGCTTCCATAACTTCGCCGGAGCAAGGCGCGCAGCAGGAATGGAGCAGAAGTTTACTCTGGTTATCAGGCAGCGTGAGCTTGGGACGAATAAAGTCAGGCATATTTTTAACCGTAAATTTAAGTAGTTAGCCTTAAGTGTGTCGTATTCTTTTCTTTGGGTAAATCATTTTACGTTTATTACACCCCATTTAGGAATAAATGCAACAGCGAGAGCGGAATCGTTTACCGTTGATTTCATGATCAATAGTTGACGAATAATACTGTCGCGTTCCTCCTTTTTTCTTTCGCTTATGCTAGCTTGGAACCGGGAAAAAGATGGCGAGCGTTTTCAATGTATAAAGAGGGATAGCCGTGAGATTAAATGAGTTTGGACAAGCAATTGGCGACGAATTGGCAGATTGGCAAGGCGCATTGTTACCGCAAAAAGAAGTGCTGAACGGTCGTTTCTGTTATCTGGAACCCGTCAATATGGCCAAGCATGAAAAACAGCTGTATCAGGCTTATCACAGTATAGAAGATGACCGCGATTGGACTTATCTCTTCAAAGCGCGTCCGGAAACAGAGGCTGAGTTTCATGACTATATGCTAAGCATGATTAACGCTACCGATGCCGTGCATTATGCCGTGATGGATACGCATGGAGGCCATGTAATAGGCACAGTGGCTTTGATGCGTATTGATAATAACAATGGCGTAATTGAGATAGGCTCGGTTAATTGGTCTCCATTACTGAAAAGAAACTCTGCCGGAACCGAAGCCATATATCTTTTACTCAGCTACGTGTTCGATACCTTAGGTTATCGCCGTTGTGAATGGAAATGTGATTCCTGCAATGAGCCTTCTCGGAATGCGGCTAAACGCTATGGTTTTAAATACGAAGGCCAATTCAGACAGGCCATAGTGGTAAAAGGGCGTAATAGAGATACCGATTGGTTCTCGATTATCGATGGTGAATGGCCGGAGGTTAAACGAGCGATAACACAATGGTTATCCACAGAAAATTTCACTGCTGACGGAAAACAAAAGAGACGCTTACAGGATTTTCAAACGGCGATTTAAGCTATTCGCTGCCTTGAGTTATTCAGGCGATTGCGTGTTCTATGAGCAGGGAGGCTTATAGGGTTAATGTGTACATTGGCACTATTGTCGATTGCTATTATGTTGGAGACAGGCAAAGGGTAAATAACGGAAACCGACCATGTTCTAATAAGAACAAAAAACGTACAGCATAAATAAATTATATTTTTTACACTTGCAGCACGCGAAATGTGAGAGTGTCATTATACTGTAATCATCTGGCGGTAATTTTCACACGGTGTACAGCTTAGGCTGTTGTTTATCACTGCGAGGATCGCTAATGGTAAAGTCCTTGTTTGGGCTGTTGAGACAAAACCAAGTATTTACTACAGAAACTCGTTGTAACGAGGGCCGGCTCACCGACCCTGAATTGTCAACCAAGATCCAAAACCCTCCCTCTGATTTTTTATGTTCATCCCTGATAAGTTCCTCCTGCATTAATCTGAACCAGACAAAACCCAGTACGGTTTATCGTTCAGGTTATTTGCATTTTTTATTGGCTCTTATTGGCTGCAAAGGAAGCCAAAACCTAATCCGTATGTGAAACATAATCGCGCAGGCAATGACTGCTGCGGTAGGTGAAACAAACTGTAAGGTGCCACTATGGGAAGACAAAAAGCAGTGATCAAAGCTCGTCGTGAAGCGAAACGCGTGATTAGACGTGATTCACGTAGTCATCGTCAACGTGAGGAAGAGAATGTGACATCGTTAGTTCAAATGGGCGGTGTTGAATCTATCGGTATGGCGCGAGACAGCCGCGATACCTCCGCTATTTTGGCACGAACCGAAGCTCAGGGTCATTACTTGGAAGCCATAGCCAGTAAACAGCTCATCTTTGCCACCGGCGAAGCGGGATGCGGTAAGACTTTTATTAGTGCTGCCAAAGCTGCGGAAGCGCTAATTCATAAAGAGATAGATAGGATTATTGTTACCAGACCTGTATTGCAGGCTGATGAAGATCTGGGTTTCCTGCCCGGTGATATTTCCGAGAAGTTTGCGCCTTATTTCCGTCCGGTTTATGACATTCTACTACGCCGTTTAGGATCGTCATTTATGCAATACTGCCTGCGCCCGGAAATCGGTAAAGTTGAGATTGCTCCCTTTGCCTATATGCGCGGACGGACGTTTGAAAATGCGGTAGTGATTCTGGATGAAGCTCAGAACGTAACCGCCAGTCAGATGAAAATGTTTCTGACCCGATTGGGTGAAAATGTGACGGTAATCGTTAACGGTGATGTTACCCAATGCGATTTACCGCGCGGCGTGAAATCTGGCCTCAGTGATGCGCTGGAACGTTTCTCCGAGGATGAAATGATCGGCATTATTCGTTTCGACAAACAAGACTGCGTGCGTTCCGCATTGTGCCAACGCACATTAAATGCCTATACCTGATAATACTGTCGCGAGATGCTAAAACAGATTGATGGACGCGGAGCTATTTTAGAATCGACGGTGGGATAGGTTGGAATAAACGCTAGCGTAATTGGCAGTACAACCGCTAGCCGTTCAACAGGTAGGTTGTACGACAGACTATTTTAATGTTCTACAGGCCTCCGATATTACTATCGGGGGCCTGATTTTTTCACCGCTGTCAGGTATTTTTGCTAAAAAAATGACTCTTGTGCCGAAATATTATCGTCAAACATGAGATTTGTCGCTTTGAAGCGCAAGGATTCCAAACGATAAAATATTGGCCTTATTTGCATCATTCAATTTCGCTGGCGTGAATCCTCAGGCCTTATTAGCACTGGCTACGAGAGTGAATCAGCAAAATCTGGGCGACTCTTTGGTTATTTAACCCAAATGATGTTCATGATAAAACGCCTGGGCTTAATGCTGCCTTAATAAAGAGTGAGAAGAGGTGAGATATGGAAATAACCACTCGTCTCATTGGTGTGTCGTCATTAAAAATAGGGAAACCACGGGCAGGTCTGCTATTGGGTCTGATATTGTTGGTGGGATGCACCTCGCAGCAGCAACCACCGATGGAACAGCAGAGCGATAAATATCAATATCGGGTTGGGCACGAAGTACGTTCTTTGGTTTCTTTCGATGGAGAACAGAATTATGACTGATGTGTGTCCAATGGGATATTGGATGCCATAGAACAGCGTTTATTTGGCACAGTGCATTTATTCAGTTAACAGCTAGTCAGGCATCGTCGGATATAAATAAAAAGGGCAAGCCATAAGCTTGCCCTAGATTATTTGTGTCGATTCGGAATTACAGCATTATGGTCATCATATAAGCGGCGAACAGTGCCAAATGCGCCGTGCCGTTTAACACGTTGGTTCTCCCGCTGGAGAACGACACCTGACAAAGCACTAATACGCTGACCATCACCACCATATGGGGGGCTTCCAGACCAAAGGTTAATTCCTGTCCGGTTAATACCGCAATCAGGGTAACGGCTGGAACCGTCAGGGAAATAGTGGCTAATACGGAACCGAAGAATAGGTTCATTGCCCGCTGAACCTGATTAGCCAATACGGCTTTCAATGCGCCCAAACCTTCTGGTGACAGGATTAATAAGGCGATCAGGAAGCCGGTAAATTTGGCCGGCGCATTCAGTTCAGTCAATAAACTTTCCAGCGGGTTGGCGTCAAACTTGGTGACCGCAATAACGGCGATCAGGTGTACCAGCAGCCAGCAGGTATGCCATAGGCTACTGTGTGATGAAGGTTTTCCGTGGTGCGGATCGCTCGGATCATCGCTTTCATCTTCGTGTTCATAGACAAACAGACTTTGGTGAGTCTTGGTTTGAATAACCAGGAAGACGCCGTACATGGCCGCAGAAATCATTGCTACGACTAGCGCTTGCGCGACGCTGAAATTTCCGTCGGGTAGGGTAGAAGGCAAAACCAGAACAATAATGGCTAATGGGAATATTGCCATTAAATATTGTTTGATGCCGACTAAATTAACGTGCTGAGTGGCAAATTTTCGGCCGCCCAAAAGCAGAGACACACCGACCAGCCCACCAATCACAATCATAATAATGGAATATAACGTATCCCGCATTAGCGCTGGGGCAGCGTCACCCGTGGCCATCATAGCGGAAATTAAGCTCACCTCCAGTACCACGACGGAGAGGCTAAGAATCAGCGATCCGTAGGGTTCACCGAGGCGATGAGCCAGCACGTCGGCATGGCGAACCACGCTGAAAGCGCTGCTAAGAATGGCGACCAGAGCAATCAGGTTAATGACAATGATAGCGGTGAAGTTGTTGGTATCGCCCCAGACGTTGAGAATAGCCAATGCGATAACAGGTAAAATCAGGGAATACTCATGATGGCGAGATTTAGATCGGCCAGGATCGTTTTGCGACTTCATTTGAGGTGCGCTCCTTATTATTTTATAGCTCTAAAGTGGCGTTAACTCCGTTTGACGCACATAAAGCGACTATTTACAAAAAAAAGAGACTAAGATTAGCAAATAACAAGGGTTTGGCAGAGTTTCTTTACACGTTTTTTAAAAAACAATGATATTTGGTTAATTAGCTTATTAAGAATGGACATATCAGGGCGATATGTCCAAGTGGATATAGGATTTATTTCGAAATTTAACCGTCGAGATTATCCATCACATCATGGCGCTTCTGATGGTAAGCCTCTTCATTCATCCCTTCGCGCCAGTAAGGGACGGCGTAAAGCTGTTCGCGTTCACAGCCTTTTTCGCGGCGCAAATAGCGGCGTAGTAGCACCACTAACTTGTCTTCACCGGCCAGCCAAAACATCACATTTTCCGTAGGCAAGGCGAAAGAACAGAATTGAGTGACGATTTCATGAGTTTTCTCGGTTCCTCCGATAACCCAATTTAGCTCAACGCCAGCTGGTTTATCTAAATCCAGCACATCATGCGCGCTATCTACGCGCACGATGACCTGACCTTGCGCGTGAGCAGGCAAGGTTTCCAACAGAGCGGCGATAGCTGGCAGGGAGGAAGGGTCGCCAACCAGATAATAATGCAGTGCTGGAGGTAACATCGGCTGTGGGCCACCGGGATTGCTGATGCCGATCCAGTCATTTTTCTGAGCATGGCGGGCAAAATCTACCGCCGGACCTGGATGATCGTGCATGGCGAATTCAATATCAATTTCACCGGAAGCAGGGCGCACCGCGCGTACCGTATAGGTGCGTACAATCGGCCGCATTTCCCCCTCCGGCCAGATAGGGCCTTTATCGGTCAACACCGGCAATGCGGGTTGGGTTTGTCCCGGCTGAGGCAAAAATACTTTCAGATGCGAAGCGGCGCAGTCTGCTGGATAGTCAGCTAATGAATCACTGTGGAAAGTAATACGTCGCAGGTGTGGTGAAATATCCAGCACTTCTTTAACTTGTATCAAACGAGGTGGCGTCGGGCGTTTCGCGGGCTGATTGGCGGTGGTGTCTGTAGTCACTCTCTCATCCTTTTCATTCTATTGGATATTCAGCTAATTGGGGCGCAGCGGAATAGATGAAACAATTGTATCACTGAGTTGTGTGAATGATAATTATTTGCATGAACCGAAAGTGCTATAGAACGTGCCGTGACGGGATTATTGCGAATGACTATTAGGTTTGTAATTTATCTGGCTATGTATTCTGCTGCGTCATCCGACTCTGGCAGCGCAGAATATTAAATATCAGGTACTGGCAGAAGAAAGGGATCAAGGCGCTATCGATTATCAGATTTAAAAGTAGGCGGCGGGGAAATTCCTCCGCCCGTATTTATTTAGGATTTCAATCAAACTAGATCGTCATTATCCGGAGTAAATTGAATTCGTACTTCGGTGCCGCCTTCTGGCCGCTGGCGTATTTCACAGTGTCCGCCCAGATTGTTCGCGCGATCTTGCATAATCATCAGCCCGTAGTGGTTGGGCCGTGCGCTACTGTCGCCAATACCCAACCCATTATCCTGAACCACCATCACCACCTCATCGTTATCGCGATAAACCCGTATGGAAACCTCGGTAGCCTGAGCGTGTTTATAGATATTGCTCAAAGCTTCGCGAGCGACCTGCACCAAATGAATAGACTGATGAACAGGAACCCCATCATTAGGTAACTGATAATCTAGATTAACCGGAATACCGATACGTTCGCTGAACTCGGCGGCGGTTGCCTCTAACGCGGCGCTTAGCGTAGCTTCGCTCAGTTTAAGCCGGAAGGTGGTTAACAATTCTCTTAGCTGGCGATAGGCGATATTTAACTCTTCGCGCATTTGCTGCATCAATATCTGACTGGCTTCTGGCAGATCCCTGGTTTGCTGCTGCAGGCAACTTATCTGAATTTTCAGGCAGGAAAGGGATTGAGCAATAGAATCGTGGAGCTCGCGGGCAATGGCCGAGCGTTCGTTCATGAGTAGTAATTGCTGTTGATGTTTAGCCTGACTCTCAAGCGCCAGCGTACTGGTCAACTGTTCTACCAACATGTGGATCAGCTGCAACTGTTCATCACTCAAAGGGTGATTCACCGGCTGTTTAGCCAATAATAAGCCGTATTGTTCCAGCTTATCGCTCAGGCTCCAACTCAGGGATTCCCACTGTTGATCTGGCGTCAAGGCGTTCTCCAGCTCGTGACTGCTGATAATGGTTCCCTGGGCAGTATGCAGCGGGTTGGCCTGACCTTCGCCCCCATTTTTATACAGGCAAATCTGAATGTTTTTCAGCGGCGTTAATAACTTCAGCTGATTGATTATGGGTTCTAAACGATCCGCCAGCGGCTGGTGGGTATGTAATTCCTGGCTGCTTTGGTAAAGAAAGGCCAGCACCTGATTTTTCTGCTGTAAATCAGCGGTTTTTTCAGCCACTCGCTGTTCCAAGTCGGCATAAATCAATGAGAGTTCCTGCGACATGCGATTTAATGCCAGACCGAGTGTGCCCATTTCGTCACGGTGACGAGTCAGGGAATAACGATGGCTAAAATCCCCTCGGGCAATGGCATTAGCCATGGTGATCAGTTGCAGCCATGGGCGAAGCAAACGGCGACGTAGATAAAAGGTTGTGGCGAGAAGCAGGATCAGGGTCAGCGCGATGAAAATCCATTGGATGACGGATACCAGAACAATACGCTGTTCCGTTTTGTGATCGATGGCGAGTACCAGTGCATCCAATTGGTGGACGAAATTGGCAACCTGCTCAGCCGCGTCTTCGGGGCGTTGAGCCTGCTGTAAACGAGGTTTAAGAGTTTGGATCCAGTACTGATTTAGTCGCTGGTACTGTTCGGTTAATCCTTCCCGCTGTAGGGATTGTTGCAGGTCAGCGCTGGTTTTATCCTGCTCCAGCGCATCGAGATAGGGTAAATCATGGCTATCCAGCGGCACCATCGACAGCAAACGGTAGCTTTGCATGCGTAGTGACCCGGCCTTATTGATAGCGTGGGCGTTACCCTGAATACTTTGAGCCATCCACGAAGAGATACTCATGCCGGCCAGTCCCAGCAGGCCTAAAAACAGCATTAGCAGGGCAACCTGATTAACAATCGGGATCAGGTAGCGTTTCATTCAGCGGAATTCCTTTGAGCAATAAACGCCGCTACCTTACCGTTTTTGTGGATAAAGTGTTAGTGCTAATGGCTCTTCATTCCCGCAGCGGTCATCAGCATACGGAACAGCATGGAGACGGCCAGTAGGGCTAATACGCTGCCGCACCAAATCAACACCAGCCAGCCCAATTTTTTCCACCAAGGTGCCGGTGTTGACAGCCTTGTCGAAGCGGGAGCCGTTTTTTTAAACATAGGATTTCCTGTTGTTCAAATGAATCCGAACGGGCTGGGATCGCCAGCCCGGAGAAATCAGTGATAGCCCTGATCGTGATTGATTTTTCCCCGGAACACGTAGTAGCTCCAGAAGGTATAAACCAGAATGATCGGGATAATAAACAGCGCGCCGACCAGCATAAAGCCGAGGCTTTGCATGGGCGCAGCGGCGGCCCAGAAAGTAATGGATGGCGGAATCAGATAAGGCCAGACGCTGATGCCCAAACCGCTGTAGCCGAGGAATACCAGTAGCAGCGTCAGCAGGAAGGGCGCATAGTGGCCGCGATTTTTGACGCTGCGCAACAGCGCCCAGGTGGCGACCAACACCAGAATAGGCACCGGCAGGAACCAGTACAGATTAGGCAAACTAAACCAACGTTCGGCAATTTGCGGGTGCGCCAACGGCGTCCACAGGCTAATCGCGCCGATAACCAGCAGTAGGAGTAAGGTCAGCGGCGTAGCCAAGCGCAGCATGGTATCTTGTAAATGGCCTTCGGTTTTCATCACCAACCAGGTACAGCCCAACAGCGAGTAAGCCACGACCAGCCCCAAGCCGGAGAACAGAGCGAAAGGCGTCAACCAGTCGAAAGGACCGCCGGTATAGGCGCGGCCCGTGACTTCAAACCCGTTGATAAAGGCGCCCAGAACCACGCCTTGGGTAAAGGTAGCCAGCAATGATCCGCCAATAAACGCTTTATCCCAGATATGCTGTTTTTCCGGCGTAGCCTTAAAGCGAAATTCGAAGGCGACACCACGGAAAATCAGCCCTAATAGCATCAAGGTGAGAGGGATGGTTAGCGCGTCCAAAATCACCGCATAGGCCAAGGGGAATGCGCCAAACAGCGCCGCCCCGCCAAGAACCAGCCAGGTTTCGTTACCATCCCAAACTGGGGCTACGCTGTTCATCATCAAATCTCTATCACGGCTGTCTTTCACCAACGGGAAAAGCATGCCGATGCCTAGATCGAAACCATCCATCACCACATACATCATGGTGCTGAAAACAATAATAACGAACCAGATTAGTGGAAGATCCATACCCATAATTAGCTCCTGCGGTTTTCAGAATGGTTATTATCTAGGCTGTCACTGACGGCGGACAGCGGTCGTGCCGGAGTACGCTGTTGGCCTGGGCCGCCTTGTTCCGGTGAATCACCTTCGTGTTTGACCGGGCCTTTGCGAATCAGGCGCATCATGTAGGCGTAACCCACGCCAAACACCGAGCAATACACCAGCAGGAAGGCGAGTAGCGTGATGCTCATATGGATTTCGCCGTGGCCGGAAACCGCATCTTTAGTTCGCATCAACCCATAGACTACCCAAGGCTGGCGTCCCATTTCAGTGGTAAACCATCCGGCCAGCAAAGCGATCAAACCGGACGGTCCCATCCACAGGATAAAATTTAGGAAAGCTCGGTTTTGGTATAAACCGCCGCGCCAGCGTAACCACAGACTCCACACGCCAGCCACAATCATCAACATCCCCAATGCCACCATAATACGGAAGGCCCAGAACACCGCGGGTACGTTAGGGCGATCTTCTGGCGGGAAGGATTTCAGCGCGGGCACCTGTTTATCCAGGCTGTGAGTCAGAATCAGGCTACCCAAATAGGGGATTTCCAGAGCGAAATGGTTTTTTTCCTGCTCCATATCCGGCAGACCGAAAAGCACCAACGGCGTTGCCTCGCCGGGATGATTCTCCCAATGTCCTTCGATAGCGGCAATTTTAGCTGGCTGATATTTCAGCGTATTCAAGCCGTGTGCATCGCCAATCAGCGCCTGAATCGGCGCGACGATCAGCGCCATCCACATCGCCATTGACAGCATTTTACGCATGGCGGAAGTATCGCGACCACGGAGTAAATGCCAGGCGGCAGACGCCCCGACAAAGAAGGCGGAGGACAGGAAGGCGGCGGTAGACATGTGTGCCAATCGATAAGGGAATGACGGGTTAAAGATCACTTCAATCCAGTCCAGCGGTACCACCTGCCCGTTCACCACTTCAAAGCCTTGCGGCGTTTGCATCCAGCTATTGGAGGCTAAAATCCAGAAGGTGGACATCAGCGTGCCCAGCGCCACCATGCAGGTAGCAAAAAAGTGCAGGCCGGGGCCAACGCGATTCCAACCGAACAGCATCACACCAAGAAAACCGGCTTCGAGGAAGAAGGCGGTTAACACTTCATAAGTCAGCAAGGGGCCGGTGATACTGCCGGCAAATTCGGAGAAAAAGCTCCAATTGGTGCCGAACTGGTAGGCCATAACCAAACCGGACACCACGCCCATGCCGAAGTTAACCGCAAAGATTTTCGACCAGAAATGGTAAAGATCGCGGTAATCCTGATTTTTGGTTTTTAGCCACAGTCCTTCCAGCACCGCCAGAAAGCTGGCTAAACCGATAGTGATTGCCGGAAAAATAATGTGAAACGAAACGGTGAAAGCGAACTGAATGCGGGCCAGTTCTAGTGCAGTTAACCCAAACATAGGGACCCCTTATCAAACATGGTACTTCCTTTTATTTTTCATAGCGGTATATCGCAATAACGCGGCAGGTGATGGTTATCGCCGTGAAACAGATAGCGCCGAACCGGAAAACCCTGTCCCTGTGGGAGAATTATTCGAGGCAATTGCTGAGATCCTAAACCGGTCATGCGGCGGGTTCATCAATGCCCGAGGCGGTTTTTCGGGCTGGCGGGCTTGGCAGCAAGTTAACCACAGGTTAAAGTAGGTATAATAGTGACAGTTAACGCAATATTACCTATAACAGATGAATTATGACCCGATATGAGCAATTAGCCAGCCAGATTCGTACCCAAATTCAGTCAAAAGTATGGCAGGCCGGGGATAAACTGCCATCGCTACGAGAAAGTTGTAAGCAATCTGGGCTGAGTCTGATGACGGTGGTGCAGTCATACCAACTGCTGGAAAGTCAGGGCTGGATCGTGGCGCGGCCGCAGTCTGGTTACTATGTGGCATCTCGACCTACCCAACTACCGCAGCCGCAACGCGGTACCAAGCTGCATTTGTCCGAGCAGGTAGATATCAACGCCTTTATCTTTGATGTGCTACAGGCGGGGAAAGATTCGGCGATTATCCCATTTGGTTCTGCTTTCCCCGATCCCAGTTTGTTACTGCAACCGCGGTTATCCAAAGCGCTGGCCAGCGTAGCGCGGAAAATATCGCCACAAAGCTCGGTCACTAACCTGCCGCCGGGTAACGAGAGCCTGCGAAGGAATATTGCCCAACGCTACGCCGCCAGCGGTATGAATGTTTCGCCGGAAGAAATTGTGATTACCGCGGGCGCAATGGAGTCTCTGAGCCTGAGTTTGCAGGCGGTGACGGAGCCGGGAGACTGGGTCGTGATTGAATCGCCGGCATTTTATGGCGCATTACAGGCCATCGAGCGTTTGCGATTAAAAGCCATTGCCATTACCACTCATCCGCAGTTGGGTATCGATCTGGATTCTTTGGAGCAGGTTATCGGCCAATATCCGATTAAAGCTTGCTGGCTGATGACTCATTTCCAGAATCCGCTGGGTTCCACCATGCCGTGGAGCCATAAACAGCGGTTGGTCAACCTGTTACAGCAGAATAATATCTCGCTAATAGAAGATGACGTGTATGGCGAGCTGTATTTTGGTGCGGAACGACCACTGCCCGCCAAGGCGTTGGATCAGCATCGTCAAATTTTGCACTGTTCCTCCTTTTCCAAATGTCTGGCACCCGGTTTTCGCGTCGGGTGGGTGGCTGCGGGGGCTCACGCTCAGCGTATTCAGCATTTACAACTGATGAGTACCGTATCTGCCAGTGTGCCCACTCAACTGGCTATTGCCGATTATCTCACTCAAGGTGGGTACGATACGCATCTGCGCCGCCTGCGGCGGGTGATGGAACAGCGATTGAACACCATGCATCAGGCGGTTGCAGAAGCTTTCCCGCAAAACGTGAAAATCAGTCATCCCGGCGGTGGTTTCTTTTTATGGGTAGAAATGGAACCGCCGTTTAATACCAATGAACTTTATCTACGCGCGTTAGAGCAGGGGATCAGCATTGCGCCAGGGAGGATGTTCACTACCGGGAAGCAGTTTGATCACTGTTTCCGCCTCAATGCCTCCTTCCCATGGAGCAGCCACTGCGAGCAGGCTATTAAAACCCTCGGCCAACTGGTTTATCAGCTCAGTGCGCGTCGTTAGAGAGGGATATTCACAGCGCGAACACGCTTAACTCTTTTCCAACCAAATCGCGGGTGAGAATAATGCTCACCCATCGACCTGCTACCAGACACAAATTCGACAGAACAAACGCACTAAATTGACGCATTCACCGCCCATATATAGGGCGTTAGCATACACGCCTGTTATTATTGTGTTGCATAAATGTGATCGTGTAGAGCAAAAATAGAACTTCACATTATTTGAATAATGTTTCGCCTAGCCCCCGGTAATTACGCCATTCCTTGATAAATTAATGCACGATAAATTGCATCTTTTGCATAATTATGCATTTTAAACTCTTGTTTTTACGAAAAAAATACATTTTATTCACATATTGGGCTTGCTAGCATAAAAGCTGCTCTACACTTTATATCAAGTGAATCTGTTTCATTCTGAATAGTTAACAGGATATACGAAAGGCGACTCAATCGACTTCGGTAGTCGCCATTTCGCGACATAACATGTTACCTCCGCCGTACTCACTCCATCAATGTGAGGCGACGGCGGCAAAAGAGAGTGCCATTGGCTCGCCAGTAAGCATTCACACCCCAAACTCATGCTGAGAAAGAGGTTTATATGGAACAGCCAATCCCGGTCACCCGCCAATCATTTGATGAATGGCTAGTGCCAACCTATGCGCCGGCTGACTTTATTCCGGTTCGTGGCGAAGGCGCGACCCTGTGGGATCAAGAAGGAAAATCTTACATCGATTTTGCCGGTGGTATTGCGGTCAATGCCTTGGGACACGGACATCCGGCGCTTAAAGCTGCCTTGCATGAACAGGCGGAAAAACTGTGGCATTTGGGCAATGGTTATACCAATGAACCGGTGCTGCGGTTAGCCAAGCAACTGATTGACGCGACTTTTGCTGAAAAGGTTTTTTTCTGTAACTCCGGTGCGGAGGCCAACGAAGCGGCGCTGAAGCTGGCGCGTAAGTATGCGTTAGATACCTACGCCAACCTGCCGGGGCAAGTGGGCGAGAAAAATCAGATCGTGGCTTTCCGCAACGCGTTTCATGGCCGCACGCTATTCACCGTTTCTGCTGGTGGACAGCCAAAATATTCGCAGGATTTTGCTCCGCTGCCAGGCGGTATCAGTCATGGCATTTTTAACGATCTGGCCTCGGCGGAAGCGTTGATCAATCAGCAAACCTGCGCGGTGATTGTCGAGCCGATTCAGGGGGAAGGTGGCGTGGTTCCGGCGGACGCCGAATTCCTGCGCGGACTGCGTGCTTTATGCGATCGCCATAACGCTTTGCTGATTTTTGATGAAGTTCAAACCGGCGTCGGCCGTACCGGCGAACTCTATGCCTATATGCATTACGGCGTAACGCCGGACGTATTAACCAGTGCCAAAGCCTTGGGGGGCGGCTTCCCAATTGCTGCCATGCTGACCACCAACCGTTTTGCCGGTGCGCTCAACGTTGGTAGCCACGGAACCACTTACGGCGGCAACCCGCTGGCCTGCGCCGTGGCGGGAACCGTACTGCGGTTGATCAACACACCCGAAGTGCTATCCGGCGTGAAGCAGCGTCATCAGTGGTTCCAGCAGGGATTGGCAAACATTAACGCCCGTTATCCCGTGTTCTCCGAGATCCGCGGTAGCGGTTTACTGATTGGCTGCGTGTTAAAACGCGAATATGCCGGTCAATCCAAAGCCATTATTCAGGCCGCGGCCAAACACGGGCTGATTTCGCTGATTGCCGGGCCGGACGTGGTGCGGTTTGCTCCTTCTCTCATCATTTCTCAATCAGACGTCGAAGAGGGACTGGCACGTCTTGCCCGTGGGATTGCGCAGGTTTGCCAGTAGGATTAACGCCGTAAAAAAGGACCTTGATTATGATGATTATTCGCCCGGTAGAACGTCGGGATCTGGCCGATATCCTGGAACTGGCTGGAAAAACTGGCGTCGGCATGACTTCTCTGCCACAAAATGAGCAACATCTCGCAGCACGCATTGAACGGGCGTTAAACACCTGGCAAGGAACTTTGGCTCCGGGCGAACAGGGGTACCTGTTCGTTTTGGAAGACACTGAGCGTCAAAAGGTGGTGGGCGTCAGCGCGATTGAGGTTGCCGTTGGCATGAACGATCCTTGGTACAACTTTCGCGTGGGGACGCTGGTACATGCGTCGAAAACCCTCAATGTCTACAAGTCGGTGCCGACGCTCTTTTTGAGCAACGACCACACGGGCTACAGCGAACTGTGTACTTTATTTCTCGATCCTGAATATCGCCAGGGAAAAAATGGTCCTTTCCTTTCTAAAGTGCGCTTTCTGTTTATTGCCGCTTTCCGCCAGTTATTCTCGCGCAAGCTGATCGCGGAAATGCGTGGTTTTACCGATGAACAGGGGCGCTCCCCGTTTTGGGAAAACGTCGGACGCCATTTCTTTTCTATTGAATTTGCCAAAGCGGATTATCTGAGCGGCACTGGTCAGAAAGCCTTTATTGCGGAATTGATGCCGAAACATCCGCTTTACGTAGATTTTCTGGCGGCCGAAGCACAGGCGGTTATTGGCCAGGTACATCCTCATACTGCGCCAGCGCGAGCGGTGTTGGAAACCGAAGGCCTGCAATACCAAGGGTATGTGGACATTTTTGACGGTGGTCCAACGCTGGAAGCCAATACGGATGAAATCCGTGCAGTGCGCCAAAGTACCAAACGGCAGGTTTCTATTGATGATGTCATTCTAGACGGCAGCGGCACCGCTTATCTGGTAGCGAATGATGATTATCATCACTTTCGTGCGCTGTTGATTCACACCGATTTGACTGACGAGGTTCTGCACCTCAACGCTGAAAGTGCGGCCGCGCTTGGCGTGGAACAGGGCGGAACGGTTCGTCTGGTCAGCTTATTTTCCCCGGAGACACGAAAATGACCCATGCTGCACTTTTTATTCAAGGGGAATGGCACACCGGCAAGGGTGAGCCTTTCGCAAAACACGATCCGATGGATCAGCAATTATTGTGGCAAGCCCGTGCAGCCGATGAGCAGGATGTTGCCAAAGCTTGTCAGGCGGCGCGAGCGGCTTTCCCGATTTGGGCGAAAACGTCGTTAGCGCAGCGAGTGGAAATTATTCAGCGTTTTGCCGTACTGCTGGAACAGCATAAACAGCAACTGGCACGCACCATCAGTCTGGAAACCAGTAAACCTCATTGGGAAACGCTGACAGAAATTCAGGCCATGATTGGCAAGGTGAATATTTCACTGCAAGCTCATCAAGTTCGTACCGGCACCAGCGAATCGCCAATGGCCGACGCGCGCTCCGTGGTGCGCCATCGACCTCACGGTGTACTGGCAGTGTTTGGCCCGTACAATTTTCCCGGCCACTTACCCAATGGGCATATAGTCCCGGCATTGTTGGCAGGTAATACGCTGGTGTTTAAACCTAGCGAACTGACACCGAAAACTGCGGAAGAAACTGTCAAACTTTGGCAACAGGCTGGAATTCCGCCGGGCGTACTGAATCTGGTTCAGGGCGGACGGGATACCGGCATCGCGCTAGCCGGACAGAATGATATCGATGGCGTGCTGTTTACCGGCAGCGCCGCTACCGGCTATCAGTTGCATCGTCAACTGGCTGGACAGCCGGAGAAAATGCTGGCGTTGGAGATGGGCGGTAACAATGCGCTGATTGTCGAACAAATTGATGACCGAGATGCGGCGGTGAATTTGGCAATCCAGTCTGGGTTTATTTCTGCCGGTCAGCGCTGTACCTGCTCGCGGCGGATTTTGGTAAAACGCGGCGCAGAAGGCGATGCTTTCTTGCAACGTTTTATCGCCGTGGCGCAGTCGCTGCGGATTGGCCGTTGGGATCAGCAGCCGCAGCCGTTTATGGGCGCGGTGATCTCCCCTCAGGCGGCGGAGCGTATGATGGATGCGCAGGAAACTCTGATCAAACTGGGCGGGAAAGCCTTGCTGACTATGACCAGACCAGACGCGCAGGGCGCGGTGCTGACACCGGGAATTATTGATATCACCGGCGTGAATGACGTGCCGGATGAGGAATATTTTGGCCCTTTGGTCTGCATTATTCGTTATGACAATTTCGATCGGGCGTTAGAGATTGCCAATCAGACCCGTTTCGGTCTGGCCGTTGGGCTGGTTTCTCCAAATCGTCGCCAGTTTGAGCAACTGCTGCAGGAAGCGCGGGCCGGTATCGTCAACTGGAATAAACCGTTGACCGGCGCCTCCAGCGCTGCGCCGTTCGGTGGTGTGGGCGCATCGGGTAATCATCGCCCCAGTGCGTTTTACGCTGCGGATTACTGCGCCTGGCCGATGGCATCGCTGGAAAGCGAGAGCCTGACGTTGCCAGCGACTTTATCACCGGGCATCTCGTTTGATGTGACCGATCCTCTATAAGCCGCGGCGGAGAAGCCCTATGGCAGGATATGAATTAAATCTCGATGGATTGGTCGGGCTAACTCATCACTATGCTGGATTATCTTTCGGCAATGAAGCCTCGACTCAGCATAAAAATAGCCTGTCCAATCCGAAGCTGGCGGCTAAACAAGGCTTGTTGAAAATGAAAACGCTGGCGGATCTGGGTTACCCGCAGGGCGTGATGCCGCCGCAGGAACGGCCATTCTTACCCGCTTTACGGCAGCTAGGGTTCAGCGGTTCTGATGGGCAGGTTTTGAGTCAGGTAGTGCGGGAAGCGCCCAGACTCTTGTCTGCGGTAAGTTCGGCTTCTTCTATGTGGACTGCCAATGCTGCAACTGTCTCCCCATCGGCGGATAGCGCCGACGGTCGGGTGCATTTTACCGCCGCCAATTTGAACAATAAATTCCATCGGGCAATCGAGGCGGAAACAACGAGCGCGCTATTGCAGCGTATTTTCAATCATCATCGTCACTTTGTTCATCATCAGGCGCTGCCGGGAGGGGAACTGTTTGGTGATGAAGGCGCTGCCAACCATAACCGCCTCGGCGGTGATTACGATCGGCCAGGGGTGCAAGTGTTCGTCTACGGTAGGCGGGGTATGACGACCGGTTCTGCCCCGAGTCGTTATCCGGCGCGACAAACGCTTGAAGCCAGTCAGGCCGTGGCGCGATTGCATCAGCTGGATCCCGGTCGCACATTTTTCCTTCAGCAAAATCCAGAGGTTATCGATCGCGGTGTCTTTCATAACGATGTCATCGCGGTCAGCAATCAACAGGTTCTTTTTTACCATCAACAGGCTTTTATGGCGGGGGACAGTGCTCTGGAACCATTGCGCCGCCAAATGGGCGAAATGGAGTATCAGCTAGACGCCATACAAGTGCCGACGGAGCGAGTTTCGGTGGCTGATGCGGTCTCTACCTACCTGTTTAACAGTCAGTTACTGCGTAAGAACAACGGAAAAATGCTTCTGGTGATTCCGCAGGAGTCGCGGGATCACGCGGGTGTCTGGCGCTATTTATCCGAGTTAGTGGCGAGCGGCGGGGCGATTGACGAAATCAAGGTTTTCGATCTGCGGGAAAGTATGCGCAACGGCGGCGGCCCGGCCTGTCTGCGGCTGCGGGTCGCGCTGAACGAAACTGAACTTAAGGCGGTGAATCCTCGCGTAATGATGACCCCCGCTCTTTTTGCCACGCTCAATGATTGGGTCGATCGTCATTATCGCGATCGATTGCAGCTCAGTGATTTGGCCGATCCGCAATTACTACAGGAAGGGCATCAGGCGCTGGACGAATTGACGCGGATTCTGGATTTGGGATCGGTGTACCACTTTCAGCAAAACTCATTTCATGGATGATAAGGAGTCTTCATGTTGGATTTGTTAACTCTGACTTTATCTGCGCGTCAACCGGTGAACGATCAGGGGAGAACGGCACAGTTTCGCTGGCATTGGCTGGGAGAAGGCATGCTGGAACTGTGCCCGTTAGGCGAATATCAACAGGCGGTAGTGCTGTCTGCCGGTATTCACGGTAATGAAACTGCGCCGATCGAGCTGCTAAATCAATTGGTTGGCGATTTGTTTCTTGGACGCCTCCAGTTAAATGTTCGCTTGCTGATTTTATTGGGAAATCCTGCGGCGATTCGCGTCGCAAAGCGTTATCTCGAACATGATATCAATCGGATGTTTGGCGGCCGCCATCAGGACTTTCCTGAATCTATCGAAAGAGAGCGAGCTCAGATAGTGGAACAGGCCGTTTCCCAATTTTTTAGCACTGAAAAGGTGCATCAGCGGCTGCATTATGATTTACACACGGCAATTCGTGGTTCCTATCATACTCGTTTCGGCTTACTGCCTTATCAGGGGCGTCCGTATTCATCAGAGTTATATCGCTGGCTACAGCATATCGAACTGGATGCCTTAGTCATGCATACCTCTGCAGGGGGAACCTTTTCCAATTACACCAGTGAATACTGGGAGGCAGACAGTTGTACGCTAGAGCTGGGGAAAGCGTTACCGTTTGGACAGAACGACTTGGCTCAATTCGCTGGAATCAATCGAGGATTGCAGGGGCTGGTTAGCGGCGCACCTTTGCCGGAAAGAGCGCCGGATGCGCCGATGTTGTTGTATCGCGTGGTGAAATCTTTGATCAAAACCGATGCAAACTTCTGTTTGCACGTGGCCGACGAAACCCTCAATTTTGCGCGTTTTGCCTACGGGCGATTGTTAATGGAGCAGTCCAGTGGAAATTACCGGGTCGAACATCCTTACGAATGGCTATTGTTTCCCAATCCGCACGTTGCCCAAGGACTGCGCGCGGGCCTGATGCTGGTGCGCATGGACGAAACGGAGCTACCGCAACGCTAACAGCATATGAATTTAAGGAATATAAGAAATATAAGAAATATAAGGAAAGGAGAGCTGTGTGTCAGGTGGCAATGAATACCGATTGCCACCTGACATACAGAGTGTATTAATGAAATTAGTTAATGCATTAAATGTTAAAATTAATCACGCAGGTTAATATCACTTTCGGACAGGCAGGTTCAGCACTCTGTAATAGTAATGTCATAATAATACCTGCTAGATTAAATCCAGTGTTTAATACTGCTTAAATTCTCATTATTAGCATAATCATCACATCAAATAATGCATGAGTGGCACGTTGTTATTGATGATTTTATTAACTGCTTAATTAACCATGCGATTTATAAAGTTATTATTTCTCTCAATTAACGCTTTCCTATTGGGATTGGCTTTAGGTGAATCATTCATTTATTTTTGCATTGCTTCAAAGAACAGAAATAATTTTGCTGATCTGAATGTTTACAATAGCAGGGCGCAATAGCCTCAAATTTTTCATCATGTTGACTATGCCGCATAAAAAAGAAACAAAAAGAAACACTTGTGCACTATTTTGGTGCGGTCGCACTCTTTTGGATATCCGTGTTTGCATTAAATTCATTAATAATCAGTGTATTATAAAAGTTCCTCAAAACACATTTTGTTACAATTAATAAACTGTTTATGACGATATTTCTGCAATTTTTCCATTTTATCTTTTTTCGCTTAATGCTAATGTCTCTTGGCTTTACATTTATTTGTCACTATAAAAAATTAAAACTTAACCACTAGGCCGCTCAAATATATTTGATGGCGATGAGTTAAATTTATATAAAATTCAAGGAAAATAATGATGAAACGCAGTGTTCTGGCCCTGGCCGTCTCCTTAAGCTTGATCCCATCGCTGTCTAACGCAGCTGAAATCTATAATAAAGATGGTAATAAACTTGACCTGTATGGTCGTGTGGCTGCGAAACATCTGTTCAGCAAAGATAAAGGAAGCGACGGTGACTTCACTTACGTCCGTTTAGGTTTTAAAGGCGAAACTCAAATTAATAGCCAACTGACCGGTTACGGTCAGTGGGAATATAACATTCAGGCTAACAACGCTGAATCTCAAGGTGATAAAGGCAATAAAACCCGTCTGGGCTTTGCCGGTCTGAAATTTGCTGAATTCGGTTCATTCGATTACGGTCGTAACTACGGCGTAGTGTATGACACGCTGGCGTATACCGATATGCTCCCTGAGTTCGGCGGTGATTCCATGTCCTTCACCGACAACAACATGACAGGCCGTTCTACCGGTTTAGCCACTTACCGTAACAGCAATTTCTTCGGTCTGGTTGAAGGCTTGAACGTTGCCGTTCAGTACCAAGGTAAAAATGACGAAACGCTGGTTGGCGCGAACAATGGCCGTGCAATTCAGAAAGCTAACGGCGACGGTTTTGGTCTGTCCGTTGACTATCAGGATATCGGTGGTTCAGGTATCGGCGCTGCGGCATCTTACTCTTCTTCCAACCGTACTTTAGGTCAAAAAACTCTGGCTAACAGCGCAACCGGTGATAAAGCTCAGGCATGGGCAACCGCGTTGAAATACGATGCTAACAAGGTTTACATCGCTGCGATGTACGGTGAAACTCGTAATATGACGCCATACGGCAGCGTGATCGCAACCAAAACCCAAAACGTGGAATTGGTAGCACAGTATCAGTTCGAAAACGGCATCCGTCCTTCTTTGGGTTACGTACAGTCTAAAGGCAAGGATCTGGTTGGCGTTGCTGGCGGCGATGCGGATCTGTTGAAATATGTTGATATCGGTGTGACTTACTACATCAACAAAAACCTGTACACCTACGTTGACTACCAAATCAACCAGCTGAACGATGACAACAAACTGGGTCTGGGCACCGACGACGTAGTCGCGGCAGCGTTGGTTTACCGTTTCTAAGTTGTCAAAGCAGTCATTATTACCCTTTTCTGTGTCGGAAATTGGTGAAAGTTAAGAAGCGGGGGCAACTCCGCTTTTTTATTGAAAGATAAAAAAGCCACCTTTGATGGGGTGGCTTTTTTTTTTGTTTAGCGCTCGAAGAAATGTTTAGTGACTACCGCTTTCCTGCTGGCGCCCCCACAGAATCATGCTGCCTACCAGTTGTTTCAGTAATCCCTGTAATGCCTCGGCTTTACCTACGTTGAATTCATAAGGCTCGGTTTCGGACATGTAATTGAGTTGAGCCAGTTCCAACTGCACTGCGTGTTGTTGCAACTGCGGTTGACCATAGGCTCGGGTGATATATCCACCTTTAAATCTGCCATCCAATATATGCGTGAAAGTCGTTTGCTGCCGACAGCAGGCAATCAAACGTTCGCTTAAACTGCTGGCGCAGCTCTGACCGTCGTTGGTTCCCCAGTTCAGATCAGGTAGCTGGCCTTCAAACAGGCGAGGAATAACCGAAGCAATAGAATGTGCGTCTAACAGCAGAGCATAGCCAAACCGAGCTTTTAGTCGATCCAGCTCTTGCTGTAACTGCTGGTGATAAGGCTGCCAAATAGCTTCAAGATAGCCTTGGCGTTCGCTGTCTGAGGGTATTTGTTCCGGTTCAAAACAAGGGCGGCCATCGAACAAGGTCTCGGGAAACAGACCGGTAGTTGCCGTGGTATACAGTGGTTGATCGTCGGATGGACGGTTGAGATCTATCACCAGCCGTGAATAATTGCCAGCCAACAGACTGGCACCCATATCTTTAGCAAATGAATAAAGACGTGGAATATGCCAGTCAGTATCAGATAGCGGGCGAGCCGCATCGCTAAGCCCGGCCTCAACCGCTGGCGTCAGGCGAGTTCCCGCATGGGGAATACTGATTAATAAAGGTAATTCACCGGCGTGAAAGCTGATGGGATCGGCGATGATCATGGGCGAACCTCTCCTCGATAGACCACGGTGGCAGGGAGCTGTCCGCCCAGCCAGTAAGATAATTCGGCTGGACGAGATAACGGCCAGTGTACCCAGTTGGCGAGTTTGCCGACTTCCAGAGTTCCCTGTGTTTCCTGAACGCCCAGCGCCTGCGCGCCGTGGCAGGTCACGCCAGCCAGCGCTTCTTCCGGCGTCATGCGAAATAACGTACAGGCCATGTTTAACATCAGGCGTAATGACAGCGCCGGAGAGGTGCCGGGGTTAGCGTCGCTGGCTAACGCCATAGGCACGCGATAGTGACGGAAAAGCGCTACCGGAGGACACTGGGTTTCTCGCAGCATGTAATAGGCTCCGGGCAGCAACACCGCGACAGTGCCCGATGCGGCCATTGCCTGTGCGTCTTGCTCGGTGGCGTATTCCAGATGATCGGCAGACAGAGCGTGATGCCGCGCTGCCAGCGTGCTGCCACCTAATGAGGAAAGCTGCTCCGCATGGAGTTTGATCGGTAAACCCGCCGTTTTTGCCGCATGGAAAACTCGCTCTACCTGAGTGGGTGAAAACGCTAAATGTTCGCAAAAAGCATCAACCGCGTCGGCCAGCCCGGCTTCGGCAACCTGCGGAATAATGGTATTACACACCAGATCGATATAATCGTCGGCTCGATTAGCATATTCCGGCGGCAGAGCGTGGGCAGCCAGACAGGTGGTTTTTACCTCGACCGGCAGCATTTCGCCAAGCCGGCGAGCGACCCGCAGCATTTTCAGCTCGCTTTGCAAACTCAGACCGTAGCCGGATTTGATTTCCAGACAGGTAACGCCTTCGGCCAGCAGCGGTTTAATGCGAAACAACGCCTGTTCCAGCAGTTCATCTTCGCTGGTTTGTCGCGTTGCATTTACCGTGGAAATAATCCCACCGCCTTGAGCGGCGATCTCGGCATAACTCACGCCGTTTAAGCGTTGTTCGAATTCGCTGCTGCGGTCGCCGCCAAAAACCAGATGTGTATGGCAATCAATTAAGCCGGGAGTAATGATTCCGCCGGGAAAAGTCATTTCCCGCGAGGCTCTCACGGCAGGCAAAGCGGCGCGCGTGCCAATCCAGATAATTTTCCCATCATGAACGGCAATCACACCGTCGCTAATAGTGTGATAGTGGCCGCCGCGCATAGTGACGATATCGGCTCCAGACCACAAGCTGTCGCAGTAAATTACAGACGCCATCTTTATCCTCCGCCCCGCGGGGCGATACAGTTGTATATACAATCAAAGACAACCTAGCCTATAAATCCAAGGTCAGCAACCGGCAACATGCAGCAATTTGCGCTATCACACCTTTAATTTGTTATCAGGATGTTAGGGTTCCCTGTGGTGTAAAACGACCAAATAGTTGATAGCGGGAACCGGGGTACAGCAGTTGAGCGGAAGTGACTACGGCTTTGCCGAACCAGGTACGACGGCGAATCAATAAACATGGCTCATTTTCATTTAACGCCAGTAACTTACGTTCTACCGGCCCCGGCATGACGGCCTCGACAATATGCTCGCCTTCGGTCAATGGCGCGGCCTGCGTCAGATAGCTGTAGGGTGTGATGCGGCTAAAATCTTGCTGCATATAATCGGGAGCGGTCAGCGGGTTGACGCAGCGATTTTCTACCTGCACCGGAATATCGTTCTCAAAGTGAACAATCTGGGAGTAGAACAGCTGCTGTCCGGCCAGAATGCCCAAGGCGATTGCTTCTTCCTCCGTAGCGGGACGAGCTTCCAGCAGTAGAATTTTGCTGCTGTGGCGATGCCCGCGCGCGGCAATTTCATCAGCAATATTGTGTACGGCCAGCAATGCACTGTGTGCCTTGGCTTCGGCCACGAAGGTGCCCACGCCTTGCATTCGAACCAGAAAACCCTCACTGGTGAGTTCCCGTAACGCGCGGTTGATGGTCATGCGGCTAACGCCTAATTCCGCCACTAATTCACTTTCTGAGGGAACGCGCTGATGGGGTTGCCAAGCGCCAGAACGGATTTGCCGAATGATGGCCTGTTTAACCCTCAGATAAATAGGGGCAGGAGCGTCATCCATAACGCTGGTGAGTTGTAATAGGCACTGTTGTTCAGCCACGGCGTTAACCTCGTCAAAGAAATAATAATAAGATAAGTCTACGGTTGAATTTAGCGTATGTATATGTATATACAAGTAAGCGAATTAATTTATTGACGCGACTGTGTCTCGGCGCGTTTGAGTGTCATCACAACCTTGGGATTCACTATGCCTGCATATTTTGCCAAACGCGCTTTTTTACCCGACGGATGGGCCACGGATGTTCGTTTGGAGGTCGACGCACAGGGGCATATTTCGCAAATTATCACCGGTGGACGCGACGCTGGCTGCCTGCTGCTAGGCGGGCCAATCCTGCCCGGTATGCCTAATCTTCATTCCCACGCTTTTCAGCGCATGATGTCGGGGCTGGCTGAAATTGCCGGAGATCCGCAGGATAGCTTCTGGACATGGCGCGATTTAATGTACCGATTAGTCCAGCGTCTGACCCCTGAGCAGGTCGGTATTATTGCCCGTCAGCTGTACATTGAGATGCTGAAGGGCGGTTACACTCAGGTGGCTGAGTTCCATTATTTGCACCATGCCCCGGATGGTAAACCTTACGCAGATAGCGGGGAAATGACCGGGCAACTCAGTCAGGCTGCGGAACAAGCCGGGATTGGCATGACGCTGTTACCTGTGTTGTATCGCTACGCCGGATTTGGCGGGCAGCCCGCGCAGCCCGGTCAAAGGCGCTTTATTCAGGATGTAGAGAGTTATTTGCAGCAACAGCAGAAAATTGCCCAACAGATACGGCATCAACCACTACAAAATCAAGGGTTATGTTTTCATTCGCTGCGAGCGGTAGAGTTGGAGCAAATGCAGCAAATACTGGCCGTGTCGGATAAACAGTTGCCGGTGCATATTCATATCGCTGAGCAGCAAAAAGAGGTGAATGACTGTCTGGCATGGAGCGGTCAACGACCCGTGGCTTGGTTATATAATCATTTACCGGTAGATAGCCGCTGGTGTCTGGTGCATGCCACTCATCTGGATAATGACGAATTATCCGCGCTGGCTGCCAGTCATGCAGTAGCGGGGCTTTGCCCAACCACAGAGGCCAATCTGGGCGACGGTATTTTCCCGGGGGTTGAATACATTCAACATCATGGGCGCTGGGGAATTGGTTCCGATAGTCACGTTTCACTCAATGTGGTGGAAGAACTGCGCTGGCTGGAATATGGGCAGCGGCTACGAGATCAGCGGCGTAATCGCTTGACCAGCCCTGAGCAACCGGCGGTGGCTGATTTGCTGTATAGCCAGGCGTTATCCGGCGGTGCGCAGGCCTGCGGTACCCAAATTGGAGCATTGGCGGTCGGCTATCGAGCCGATTGGTTGGTGTTGGACGGTGACGATCCTTACATTGCCGGCACACCTTCATCGTCGTTACTGAATCGCTGGCTTTTTGCCGGTGATAAATCGCAGATCCGCGATGTGTACGTAGGTGGTAAGCCGGTGATTATTGGCGGTTTCCATCCGTTACAGCAGCTGAGCGCTCAGGCATTTTTGGCGGTGCTGAAAGACTGCCTGCGGGAGGCTTCTTAATGAGTCTGACATTTTTTGATTATGCCAGTTTACCCGTGAGTCGCTGGCGCAATGGCGGGGGAGAAACCCGTGAAATTGCCTGCTGGCCGGTAGGTGGCGAGGATTTTGGCTGGCGAGCCAGCATTGCGACCATTGAACAAAACGGGCCGTTCTCCACCTTTCCTGAGGTTGAACGTTCGATAACCTTATTGGCGGGTGACGGAGTCAGGTTATTTAGCGCAGAGGGTCATATTGATCACGAACTCGCTCAATCTTTACAGCCATTCTCGTTCCCGGGGGATATTGCGCTGGAGGCGACATTGCTCGGAGGTAACAGTCAGGATTTTAATATCATGACGCGAAGAGGCTGCTGGCGCGCGGATGTCTGCATCATTTCTGGTGCGCAGCCATTGCCCGTCAGTCGTGCCGGTGTGGTGTATGTGGTTCGCGGTGATTGGCAGATTCAACACGAGGAAAGCCGCCGGTTATCTCATCAACAGGGTTGTTGGTGGACGCCAATGATTAGAGGGGGACAATTGCGTCCCCTGGTCGCGAATAGCCAGCTAATTTGGGTTGATTTATTATCCGCAGTTTAGTTTGATAATCAACGGGTATGTTTTTTGAATGATATTTACACGCACCAATAAAGGGGGGGCTCCCTTTGTTGGGCAATGATGATTTATGTTATTAACATGAAGAGCTTTAATATTTCATGTGTTTATCGGTATCTAATAATATAAAGAAATTCCGATGACGTTTTTCATTGTGCATTTTTATATCTACATTTTTTAATCTTCGATGGTGTCATTTAATGTCTGTTTAGTAGGGGAGTTTTCATTTTGATTGATGAAATTGACAGCTATTTACTCGCGGCTTAATAAGATTAATAACGGGCGATGTGTTCGCCATATTAGCTCACTAGCGAGTGTTAGTGTTTTAGGTGTTTGCTTTTTTTATTATTTAATATCTTTCAGTGGGATAGCGGAGTCGGTTTGTTAACTGTAATTGATTCTCTATCAGGCGTTCCCTGATGTCAGTGACGACTTTTCCCGACGGTTAAATAGATATAAATACCTAGTTATTAATAATGAATTATTTATGGATAATGTTTTTTATTAGAATTACCATCCTTTTATTTTTATGGCTAAGAAATGGTTAACGTCCAGTACATGATAATTAATATTTGTTTTTTTATGTTCAGGTGATATGTTGATATGTAACGCTTCAATTGTTTGTTGGGTCATGATGAGATTTTCTTGAAGTTTACTTTCGTTTTTTTGTTTGTCGAAAATCTCTAAAACTATTGTGAAGTATAATCAGCATTTTAATTTTTTGTAATAAGTCCATCCGTGTAATGGCGCACCAGGGGAGTCGCTTTAGATATGTTTTTTTAACTATTAACTTTTCCTATTATTGCTATTGCACTTACGGATATTCATCTTGTGATTTCAAATCATCACCACATGGTTGGGGGAATATACCAGACGCTTACCGTTTATGCGGTGTCATTTTAGCTGTCCAGCACTGAGGGAAAATTGATTTATCTGGCGTAACTAGGGGCGTCGTTAACGGAGAGGGCGCAATGAACCAATCGGGATGATACAAATATTCGCCCAGTTAATGAATGAACAATAAAGGATTTTTAATCAGAGGGAATCATATGGCATCAGATGACACTGCGGCGGTATTGCTTTCTCGGTTGCGAGCTGCGGGGCTCGTGCTGTGGGAGGAAGATGGAGAGTTGCACTATCGGGCACCTGAAGGTTCACTGACGCCAGCGGATTTGAAATCGTTACGAGCAGCCAAGCTATTGTTATTAAACCAGTTGTTGGCAGAACGGGATAAATTCATTCTGCTTGAAAATACCGCTGAGCGTTACCAGCCTTTTCCTCTGACAGATGTGCAGGCCAATTATCTTTTAGGGCGTGAAAATGTTTATGGCTACGGCGGCATTGGGTGCCACGTCTATCTGGAGGTCACCTATCCAGATTTAGTTGCTACAAGAACGGAAAACGTTTGGAATCAGCTCATTGCGCGGCATGATATGCTGCGAGTCGTGATGGAAGCCAGCGACAGTCAGCGGATTTTATCTAAGGTTCCCTTTTTTACCATTCCCTGTGGGGATATGAGGAACCTTACGAGCGCGCAAGCGCAAACCGCGTTGGATCGAATACGAGCTGAACTCAGCCACAAGAAATACGATCCGCAACAGTGGCCACTGTTTGAAATAAGAATCAGCCGAACTGCTGAATACAGCGTATTACATTTGTCGGTGGATTTATTAATGGCCGATTGGTCCAGTATTTGCCTTCTTTTAGCTGAATTTGAAGGACTGTATGCCCAACCTGACAAAGCCTTAGATCCGATAGATGTCACTTTCCGGGATTATTTACTAGCAGAGCGGAAGTTGCGCGGTAGCCCAACGTACAGTCGCGATCGGCAATATTGGTTGCAAAGCTTGGCTAATTTCCCCTCTGCCCCTGAGTTGCCGCGCGCCGAACATCTTCCTCAACCTGAGAATGCCCGTTTTCGGCGGCGTCATCTGAGGCTTGATAATGAGGACTGGCTGGATTTAAAGCAGCATGCAACGGCACACGGGTTAAGTCCTACCTCCATTATATTAACCGCTTTCTCTGCGGTTATTGCGCGTTGGAGTCTGAACAAAAAGTTTTGCCTGAGCTTAACGGTGCTAAATCGTTTGGCTGCCTATCCGCAAATAGAGCAGGTCGTTGGAAATTTTACATCCGTCAGTCTATTTCCCGTTGACTGGCAGTCAGATAGTTCTTTTGCGCAACAGGCCGCCGCTATCAGCGCACAGCTTTTTGCTAATCTGGATCATCGTCTATTTTCAGGCATTGAGGTGTTGCGGGAGTTGGTTAGGCAGAAAGGGCGAGGGGCCGCGCTCATGCCGGTTGTATTCACCAGCGCAATTGGGCTAAGGGATTATAACTCTTTGCTGAGTAGCGATGGTCGTTTGGATGGGCGCGGTATCACGCAGGCACCTCAGGTATTTATTGATTGCCAAGCGGCAGATGACGCGCACGGATTACAGATTAACTGGGATATCCGTGAGGGAATATTTCCTATGGGAATGGCGGATGACATGTTTGACGTCTTCACCGAGTTGTTGCTTGGGCTCGTTGATTCCGTTGGTCTCTGGCGGCAAAAATATCAGCTACCGCTTCCGGCATGGCAGCGAAAAGAACGGCAAAAAGCCAACAGTACCATGATGAAAATCACCTCGAAGCTGTTGCATCAGGCCATATTTCAGCAGGCTGAACGAACGCCGGGAGCCGCAGCTGTTATCGATTCACAACAATCAGTTAGCTATGGCGAATTGGCTGAACGAGCCAGGGCGGTGGCGAATCGTTTGCAACTGTTAGGATGTCGTAGCGGTGAATGCGTTGCGGTGGTGATGAATAAAGGTGCGGAACAGATATCGGCGTTATTAGGCATTTTTTCCGTGGGTGCTGTTTATGTCCCAATTGATGTAGGGCAACCGGAAGTACGCCGTTTTTTCATCCTTAAAGATGCCGGATGCAGGCTGGTATTGACCACGTCAGAGATGACCATGCGTTGGCCTGCAGAATTGAAACGGGTAGATATTGATCGTCTTAAATCTCAGTGTCATGACATCATGGTTCCGACAATAACGTCAGAATCGCCAGCTTATGTCATTTATACATCAGGCTCCTCGGGGCAACCCAAGGGCGTAACGGTATCTCATCGTTCCGCGCTAAATACCATATTGGATATTAACCGCAAGTTTAAAGTTTCCTCTCAGGATCGAGTGTTGGGCTTGGCTCATTTGGATTTTGACCTCTCGATTTATGATGCACTCGGCCTGCTTTCTGTTGGAGGCTCCTTGGTTTATCCGCGATCTCATCGTGCATCCGCATCTGACCCGGCTCATTGGGTTGAATTAATGCTCAAACATAGCATCACGCTATGGAATACGGTTCCAGCAATGATCCAAATGCTGGAGACTTATTTAACCAGTATGCCACCGATTCGTATGCCAGCTTGGCGTTTGGCATTAGTATCCGGCGACTGGGTGCGGCCTGGTTTACCTGACGCCCTAAAGGCTCGGTTCCCACAGCTTCAACTGGTTGTATTGGGTGGGGCGACGGAAGCCGCGATTTGGTCAAACTATCATTGTTATCAAGGCGCTCAACCGGGGTGGCGCAGTATTCCGTACGGTTTTCCTTTAGCCAATCAGAGATTGCACGTTCTGGATGAGAACACGCATGATTGCCCGGTTTGGAGTAAAGGTGAGATTTATATCGGTGGTGACGGGGTAGCGATAGGCTATATAGGGGATGAATTCACAACATCCCAGCGCTTTATAACCCATAAGGAAACACATTCTCGGTTGTTTCGCAGTGGCGACTTTGGGCGCTATCTTCCAGGAGGCGAAATTGAGTTTCTGGGGCGTGAAGACTGCCAAACCAAAATCAACGGACAACGCATTGAGCTGGGTGAAATTGAATCGGTACTGTGTCAGCATCCAGGCGTAGCCGCCGCTGGGGTGGCGATCAGCGAGTTTGAAGGTCATATTTCACTCTTTGCCGCAGTAGAAACACGCCAATCCACCGTTCAGCCTGATCCGATACCAATACACTTTAACCTTGAGCGACGAAATAGGTTGGAGTACCGCACTAAACATATCTTATATGAATACACCGCTTCTCAAGTTGTTGCTGCGTTAGAGTCACTCAACGAGGCTATGTTGGACTCAATGCGTTCGGCTCTATTACAGTTAGGGCTATTTGCGCTAAATGACAGGGAAAAGACAGAACAATGGATAGGTGATAGTGCGATCTCCCCCGATTTCTATTGGCTCATAGAACGATGGTTTGCGGTGCTATTAACTGAAAAATGGTTACTAAAAAACTCTGATGGTTCCGTCATGCTGGCTAACCGAATAAATCAAAATGAGGGGCATCATCGCTGGCGAAAAGCTGAATGTTTATGGAATAACGTTCTGGCCAACTCGGAGTTTCTTGGCTATCTGAAACGTTGTGCTGACAGCTTACCGGCGCTATTGAAGGGGACGCTGGATGCCAAAAACCTGTTGCTACCACAGGGCAATATGGCTGTCGTTCAGGCATTGTATTGCGAAAATATGATGGCGCAGTATCTCAATGATACGGTGCGTGATCTAATCGGCAATATTGCGTCAGATCGTTTATCTAATCGACGTTTACGAATACTTGAGGTCGGCGCAGGAAGTGGTTCGATGACTCAGGCAGTATTATCGATTTTTCGTAACTATTCCGTTGATTATCTGTTCACCGACATATCCACCTTTTTCCTTTCGGAAGCACGCGCAAATTTCGGTAGTTTTCCCGATATCTCATTCACCCGATTCGATATTGAACAGGATTACCGCAGTCAGGGGCTACAGCCAAATGGGTTTGACATTGTGCTAGTCGATGGCGTGCTGGGAAACATCAGTCATCTGGAGGAGGCCTTATGCCAATTGATTGAGCTGGCAGCGCCGGGCGCCTGGCTAATCCTGGCTGAATCCACGCAGGAACATCCGTGGATACTGGCTTCACAGGCTTTTATGATGAAGAGCAAAACGGGGTTATCACGTTCTCAGGCCGCTTATTTAAACCGAAACGACTGGCTGACCCGGCTTGCTAACTATACCGACGGAGAAGTTATTTGCTTACCCGAATCGTCGCATCCGCTGTTTTCTTTGGGGCAGCATATATTTGCCGCGCGGTTAAAAACTCAGCGTGCTTTTCTTACAGTGACTCAGATCGGTGCCTTTCTTCGGATGCGGCTTCCTGATTATATGATTCCGGAGCAGTGGCAAATAGTGGATAAATTACCAGTAACCGCCAACAGTAAGCTGGATCGCAAACAATTACGTCGGTGGCAAATGGCTGCGTGGCAACATTATCAACGCCAGCCAACGACATCGGGTAATGCGAATCTATTAAATAACAAGCTGGCTGAAATGTGGAGAAATGCGTTAGGGGTGACGCAACTGACACAATCGCAGAATCTGTATGAAATGGGGGCCGATTCTCTGATTATGGCGCGGATGGCCAGGAGAATGCGTGAACAGCTAAAAGGAGCGCCATATGGTGTTGACGAGATCCCTTTTGATGCATTGTTATATCTAATGCTAAATCAACCAACCATTGAAGCACTGGCAGAATTTATTTGGCATTACCCCAAAATGTCGGCAATGAATATTGGCCATCAGCACACTGCTATTGGCGGAGAAAATACTAAACCCTTTCGAAGTAACGGCATATTTTATCACTATGGAGGAGGTAATACCGATGTTACCCGCATAGTCTTTCACGCGGGTTTAGGTTCAATGGACAGCTTCCAACCGTTATTGACGGAAATGGCTGAGCAATCTGTGGGGGCGGTGATCGGTATTAGCGTCGCTGACGATAAGAAATATTGTGCTCTAGATACAGAAAGGTTGGTTGAACGAATTGCGGATGATTATGCCACCTTCTTACTTGCTGCCGGATATCAACAGCTCCAACTTTTAGGGTACTGTCTGGGAGGGCTTTATGCCGTTGAAGTTGCCCGACGTTTAAAAGACCGTGGCGTTAACATCCTGGACTTGGTGTTAGTCAGCAGTCATCCGGTGCGCTTTGAAGTCCACGATGAATTGATGATCGAAATGTTGTTTCTGCCCAATCTGAGTATCTCAATAGAGCAGTTAGAATTAGGTGCCATAAATAGCAGCCTATTGGTTCAGGGTTTTATGCAGGTTATTGAAGCTAATAATGGGGTCATCCCCATGGATTCGTTAGGTACGATAGGTAACGGGGGAAACTTGGATCAGGTAGGCGAACTGTTTAGAACGTTGAACACCCAAACTCGCCGTCAACGATTTGAATGTTATGTTGCTGCTAAGGCACGTCACATTGGGCAAACTATGCCGGTGGAGAAGGCTATGGAGCTTTTTACCGTCTTTCGCCAAAGCTTTCTCTCTGGGCGCTTCACGCCCACACCTTATTTGGGTGATATTCGTTTTTTGCTACCTCAGCAAGGTTATGATTTCGCGCCAGGAATTGATAGTCAGACATTAGCGTTTTGGCGTGAGATCTGTTTAGGGACAATGAAAGTAACTCATATTGAAGGAAATCATTTCAGCTGTATTGCCGCAGAAAATGTGGCGTCATTGGCCCGTTTAATTGCTTTACCATTTCAGAAGTAAATGAGGGGCATATTAGGAAACGGGGTAGCGTGAGTGTAGGAATTCATCAGGCCGGGCGGATGAATATACAAGTAGGTAAATATAAAACAAATCATATTCCTACGCGATCACTGATAGCTCAGAAGATGGTAGTCGATGCGGTAATTTTTATGTATCAGCGATAACTGATTTAGAGCTATTTGAATAGACCCCAGTTTCCTAGACGGTAGCGTGCCTCATGAACCAGGCACTTTCATAAACTGCAGGGGGTTGATCTT